>CALMNS010000552.1 GCA_937871635.1 uncultured Solirubrobacter sp. | reverse complement strand
GCACCGCGGCGATCGGGGGCGGGCTGTGCGCCTCGCTGCGCGACTACCTCCGCGTGGGCGCGCTGGTGCTCGAGGACGGCGTCGCCCAGGGCCGCCGGGTGGTGCCCGCGGCGTTCGTCGAGGGGCTCGGCAGCGGCGACCCGGGGGCGTTCGACCACCGGACGGACCCGGAGGCGTCGCCGGGGACGACGGGCTACGGACGGCAGTGGTGGCGCGCGGGGCACCAGGTCGTCGCCCGCGGGATCCACGGGCAGCGCATCGTGGTCGACCGGGCCGCCCGGCTCGTGGTCGTCGTCCTCTCCTCCTGGCCGGAGGCGATGGTCCCGGCCGCGGACGCCGGCCAGCGGTCGCTGATCGGCGCCCTGCGCGACCGCCTGGCCGGCTCGCCGGCGGCTACGCGGTGACCCGCTCGGGCTCGTCGACCTCGTCGCCGGAGTACATCGCGGGCGGCTGGCGCCGGAACATCCGGGTCAGGAAGAGCAGGTAGACGAACCCGACGGCGAGCCAGCTCAGGCCGATCCGGAAGGTGAAGCCGGTCAGCTTCGTCCACAGGTAGAAGGTGAACAGCACCCCGAGGAGCGGGATCAGGCCGTACTTGACGAGATCCGCCCCGCCGCGCCGGCCGCCGTCGACCACGTAGTGCTTGATCACCGACAGGTTCACGAACGAGAACGCCGCCAGCGCGCCGAACGAGATCAGCGACGACGTCGTGGCGAGGCTGATGAACAGGGCGCTGAGCCCGCAGAGCCCGACGAGCAGGTTGGCCACCACCGGCGTCCGGTAGGTCGGGTGCAGCCGCGCGAAGACCGACCGGGGCAGGCTGCCGTCGCGCCCCATCGCGAACAGGATCCGCGAGACGCTGGCCTGGCTGGCCATCGCGCACGCGAAGGCGCCGGCGACGTAGGTGGCAGTGAAAAACGTGTTGAGCAGGTCGCCGCCGGTGAACGTCATGACGTCGGCGCTGGCGACGTCCTGGTTGTCGGCGAACGCGTTGAAGTCCGGGAAGACGAGGTGCCCGGCGTAGGACTGGATGATGTAGAGGACGCCGCCGGCCAGGGTGCAGAGCAGGATCGCCTTGGGGATGCGCCTGCGGGGCTCGTGCGTCTCCTCCGAGAGGGTCGACACGGCGTCGAAGCCGAGGAAGGACAGGGCGAGGACGGCGGCGCCGGCGAACACCGCGCCGGTGTCCATCCCGTCCTCGAAGAACGGGGCGGTGAAGGACTGGACCTCGACCTCGCCCGACAGCTTCCCGATCACCAGGCCCACGAAGACCACGATGAAGATGAACTGGGCGGCGATGAACGCGAAGTTCATCCGGGTCAGCAGGCGGATCCCGAGGATGTTCAGGGCGGTGACCAGGACCACGGTGGCGATGATCCAGACCGCGTTCGGGACGGCCGGGAAGTAGTCGGTCATGTACAGCCCGATGACCAGGTAGTTGATCATCGGCAGGAAGATGTAGTCGAGCAGCAGCGCCCACCCGACCATGAAGCCGACGGGTCGACCGAAGGCGCGCGAGGCGTAGGTGTAGGCCGAGCCGGCGACGGGGTGGGCCACGACCATCCGCCCGTAGCTGTAGGCGGTCAGGAGCATCGCGATGAGCGTCGCCACGTAGGCGGCCGGCAGGTGCCCCGCGGTGGACGTCGTGACGACGCCGTAGGTCGTCCACACCGTGAGCGGGACCATGTAGGCGAGCCCGAAGAAGATCAGCGACGGGAGGCCGAGGACCCGCTTGAGCTGCTGGCTCGGGGGCGGGTCCGCGGCGGCCGACGCCGCGGTCGGGTTCGGGTCAGCGGTGGTGGACATGGTCTCCTCCTACGGAGAGATCGGGGGACGCCGAGGTGGTGAGCAGGGTGCGGACCGACCGGCCCGCGGCGAGGTCGTCGAGCGCCTGGGCCGTCTCGCGCAGCGGGCGGCGCCCGGTGACGAGCGCGTCGAGGTCGAGCGCGGCGTCCATGAAGAGGTCGACGAGCCTGGGGATGTCGCGCTGCGGGTCGACCGAGCCGTAGTTGGAGCCCAGGATCCGCTGGTTGGCCTCGGCCAGGGCGAGGGGGTCGAAGCGGGCGGTCCGGCCCGCCGGCGGGAGCCCGACGACGACCGCGGCGCCCCCGAGCGCCAGCGCCGCGATGGCCTGCTCGGTCGTCTCGATCTTGCCGATCGCGTCGAACACGAAGTCCAGGCCGCCCGGGCCGAGGTCGCGCAGGGCCTCGACCACGCCGGCCGCGCCGGCGTCGACGAC
>CALMNS010000551.1 GCA_937871635.1 uncultured Solirubrobacter sp. | reverse complement strand
ACGCAGGGCTCGAGGACGACGCCGTCTCCTCGCCGCTGGGCGAGGGGACCGCAGCGCCCGATCCGCTGCTCCACGCGTCCGCCGAGGTCGACCAGGCCCGCATCGCCGAGACGGGTGTCGTCCGCGGCGGCTCGGGCGACGCCGAGGGCGAGCCGTACGACGACTACGCGACCGACGCGGCCGACCGCGTCGATCCCGATCGTCCCGCCGCCATCCGCGCGCCCGACCAGGTCGAGGGCGACCAGCTGCCCGTGCGGCGCGGCGATCTCGATCCGTCCGTCGCGGAGGAGACCGCGCCGCCCGAGCGCAGCGGCACGCCCCGCGGTCGCGTGCTCGCCTTCCTCGGCCATTGCGTCGACGAGCTGCGCCGCGTCCAGTGGCCCGATCGCCGCCAGGTCGGTCAAGCCACCGCCGTCGTCCTGGGCTTCGTCGTCATCGCCGGGGGCTACCTCGGGCTGATGGACGCGATCTGGAAGCCCCTCGTCCAAGCCATCCTCTAGGACCCTCACATGTTCCGCTGGTACGTCATCAACACCTACTCAGGGCACGAGAACAAGGTCAAGCAGAACCTCGAGCACCGGGTCGTCTCCCTCAACCAGAAGCGCGCCGTGCGCCAGGTCGTCGTTCCCACCGAGACGGTCCAGGAGATGAACAAGGACAACCAGAAGGTCGCGGTCGAGAAGCGCACGATGCCCGGCTACGTCCTGGTCAACATGGACCTCAACGAGGACTCCTGGGGGCTGGTCAAGGGCACCCCCGGCGTCACCGGCTTCGTCGGCGCCTCCAACGAGCCGATCCCGCTGACCCAGATGGAGGTCGACCGGATGCTCAAGCGCGAGGTCGCCCAGCGCGTCCCGTCGCGCGCGCAGTTCACCATCGGCGAGCAGGTCAAGGTCATCTCGGGCCCCCTGTCAGACTTCTCGGGCGAGATCTCCGAGATCAACGAAGACGCGTCCAAGCTCAAGGTGCTCGTCTCCATCTTCGGCCGGGAGACCCCGGTCGAGGTTGGTTACGACCAGGTGAAGAAGGTATGAGAACGACGACCGGACGTCGGCGACCCCATCAGACGCAGGTCCGGACGACCTGCGGAGGTAACCAGTAATGGCGAAGAAGGTCCTGACCACGATCAAGCTGCAGGCCGCGGGCGGCCAGGCCACCCCGGCCCCTCCCGTGGGCCCCGCGCTGGGTCAGCACGGCATCAACATCATGGAGTTCTGCAAGGCGTTCAACGCCCAGACGCAGAACGACGCGGGCACGACCATTCCGGTCGTTATCACGGTCTACGAGGACCGCTCGTTCACGTTCGTGACGAAGACCCCGCCGGCCGCGGTGCTCATCCGCCAGGCCATCGGGATCGAGAAGGGCTCGGGCGAGCCGCACCGCCTGAAGGTCGGCACCATCACCGAGGACCAGATCCGCACCATCGCCGAGAAGAAGCTTCCCGACCTCAACGCCAACGACGTCGACCAGGCGAAGAAGATCATCGCCGGTACCGCCCGCTCGATGGGCGTGGACGTGGTGGCGTAATGGCCCAGCACGGCAAGAAGTACGTCCAGGCCAGGGGCCAGGTCGACCGGACCCGCGAGTACACGCCCGCCCAGGCGGTCGCGCTCGTCAAGCAGCTCAAGACCGCGAAGTTCGACGAGTCGGTCGAGATCCACGTCCGCACCGGGCTCAACGTCCGCCATGCCGACGAGCAGCTGCGCGGCACGATCGCGCTGCCCAATGGCCTCGGCAAGGAGGTCAAGATCGCCGTTTTCGCCCGCGGCGACAAGGCGCGCGAGGCCGAGGAGGCCGGCGCCGACATCGTCGGCGACGAGGACCTGGCCACGCGCGTGCAGGAGGGTTTCACGGACTTCGACGTGGCGATCGCCACCCCGGACATGATGCCGGTGGTCGGGCGCCTGGGGCGCGTCCTGGGCCCGCAGGGCAAGATGCCCAACCCGAAGGTCGGGACGGTCACCATGGACGTCGCCAAGGCCGTCGAGGAGTCCAAGGCCGGCAAGGTGGAGTACCGGACGGACCGCACGGCGATCGTCCACATGGTGGTCGGCAAGACCTCCTTCGAGGACGAGAAGCTCGTCGAGAACTACCGGGCGATCGTCGAGGAGCTCATCCGCGCCCGCCCGTCGGCCGCCAAGGGCCGCTACCTCCGGTCGATCGTCATGTCGTCGACCATGGGGCCTGGCATCAAGGTGGACCCGGCCCGTACCCGTGACCAGAACGAGGAGGCGGCGCCGGTCGCGTAAGCGCCACGCCGCTTCTCCGCAGACCCCCGGCGACGAGTAAGCCCGGGACAGGAGAGCAATGGATCGTTCGCAGAAGGCGGCCGTCATCGATGAGGTGGCCGGCCAGATCACGGAGTCGGAGGCGGTGTTCGCGGTGGACTACCGCGGCATCTCGGTGCCCGCCGCGGCGGACCTGCGCACGCGGCTGCGCGACGCCGACGCCTCCTTCCGGATCGTCAAGAACACCCTGACCGAGCGGGCGGCCGACCAGGCCGACGTCCCGCAGCTGAAGGTCCTCCTCGAGGGCCCGACCGCCATCGCCTTCGTCCGGGGCGACGCCGCCCTGGCCGCCAAGGCGCTGACGGAGTTCCAGCGCACGACGGGCACCCTCGCCTTCAAGGGCGGGCTGCTCAACGGGGACGCGCTGACCGTCGAGCAGATCACCGACATCTCGCGGCTCCCGTCGCGCGAGGTGCTCATCGGCCGCCTCGTCGGGTTGGTGGCCTCCCCGCTCACCGGCCTGGCCGGCGCGATGGGCGGCCTGATCGGCGGGCTGGCGCGCCAGCTGCAGCAGATCGCCGACCAGGGGCTCGTCTCCGGCGACGCGCCGGCATCGGCCGCACCGGCCGCCGAGGCCGCCCCCGAGGCACCCGCCCCGGTGGCTGCCTCTGAGGCACCGGCCCCGGAG
>CALMNS010000550.1 GCA_937871635.1 uncultured Solirubrobacter sp. | reverse complement strand
GCCGTCGACCTCGCCGCGCACGCCGGGGATGCCGTCGTCGGCGGCGCGCAGCGGCAGCGACCGAAGCAGGTCGACGCGCCTGACCGTCGGCGGCAGGCTCCGCGCGGCGCGCTCGACCCCCGGCTGGAAGCCCGCGCCGAGGTACAGGAGGACGTCGGAGTCCTCGAGCGAGGCCAGCTGGGGCGCCTCGAGCTCGAGGTCGTGCGGGCCCGTCCCGGGCGGAGTGAGCCCGGTCACCGCCGCCCGCCTGCCGGCCACCGCCCGAGCGATCTCCTCCACGGGGTAGAAGCTCGCGGCGATGCGCAGGCCCGGGCCGGCTTCACCACCCGCGGTCGGCCCGTCGTCGGCGCCGCAGCCCGTGAACAGGACGGCGATGAGGACGATCAGCGGGGCGAGGCGGGGGCGGGCGACGATCACGGAAGCTCCTGATAGGCTCGGCTATAGATGAGAATTCTTCTCACTACTAGCACAGGATGGACGTCGTGGACCTCCTGAGCGGGCGGCGTTCGGGCGGCGAGCGGGCGGCCACCGCTCGGGTCCGGGCGTGGGTCCGGGAGCTCACCGACGCCGACGACCACCTCACGGTGGTGGTCTCCGAGCTGGCCTGCTCGGACCCGGGTTGCCCCGACGTCGAGACGGTGATCGCCGTCGGCTCCGCGGGCGAGGCGCCCGTGCGCTTCGCCCTCAAGAAGCCCGCCCGCCGCGTCGCCCGCTCAGAGCTCGAAGCCATCTTCCTCCGACCCGATCCCGAAGGAGCCCCCACCCCATGACCGTCGCTGAACCCGTGCCCGTGGCCGAGCCCACGCCCGTCCCCAAGGTCCCCGTCACCGTCCTCACCGGCTTCCTCGGCGCGGGCAAGACCACCCTGCTCAACCGGATCCTCACCGAGCACCACGGCAAGCGCATCGCCGTCATCGAGAACGAGTTCGGCGAGATCGGGATCGACAACGAGCTCGTGATCGACTCCGAGGAGGAGATCTTCGAGATGAACAACGGGTGCATCTGCTGCACCGTGCGCGGGGACCTCATCCGGATCCTCGGCAACCTCCTGCGCCGCCGCGACGCCTTCGACCACATCCTCATCGAGACCACCGGCCTCGCCGACCCCGCTCCGGTCATCCAGACCTTCTTCGTCGACGACGAGGTGGCCGGCGGCCTCGACCTCGACGGCGTGGTGACCCTGGTCGACGCCAAGCACGTCCTGCTGCACCTCGACGACTCGCCGGAGGTCGAGGAGCAGATCGCCTTCGCCGACGTCATCGTCCTCAACAAGGTCGACCTGGTCTCCTCCCCGGAGCTCGACCGCCTCGAGGACCGCATCCGGCGGGTCAACCGCGTCGCCGCGATCCACCGCGCCGAGATGGCCGACGTGCCCGTCGACCATGTGGTCGGGCTGGGGGCCTTCGACCTCAATCACGCGCTGGCCATCGACCCCCAGCTCCTCGCCGACGACGCGCACGAGCACGACGAGGAGGTAAGCTCGGTGGGCTTCGAGACGCCGGGCGACCTCGATCCGGAGCGCCTGAACGCGTGGCTCGGGAACCTGCTCGCCACCCAGGGGCAGGACATCTTCCGGATGAAGGGCATCCTCTCCCTCGCCGGGGCGGACGAGCGCTTCGTCTTCCAGGGCGTCCACATGCTCTTCGACGGCCAGCCCGACCGGCCCTGGCGAGCCGACGAGATCCGGGGCAACCAGCTCGTCTTCATCGGGCGCAACCTCGACCGTGCAGCGCTGACCAAGGGCTTCGAGGCATGCCTCGCCTGAGCGGCGCGCAGGCGTCGCTGGCGTTGCGCTTCACCGCCCAGCTGCCCGACTACGTCCACACGGTGGCCTTCTCGCCCGGCGGCGAGGAGGTGGCCGCCTGCGGGTCCGACGGCGGGGTGGTCGCCTTCGCGGCCGACGGGTCCGGCGAGCCGCGCGAGGTGGCCTCCCACCCGGGCGGGGCCACCTGCCTGACCTGGTCGCCGCGCGGCGTCCTCGCCTCGGGCGGGACAGACGGCGTCGTGCGGCTCGACGGGGCGCCGGTCGAGCTCGGCGCGGGCTGGATCGAGGCGCTGGCCTGG
>CALMNS010000549.1 GCA_937871635.1 uncultured Solirubrobacter sp. | reverse complement strand
GCGCCGTCCTCGTCGCCCTGCGCGGCGGCGGGCGCCGCGCCGTTGCCGGCGGCGAACTGCTGCTCGATGTTGCGCGCGAACTGGTCGAACATGCGCTGGGAGATCTTCTCCATCGCGCCGCGGCCGAACTGCGCCGCCTTGCCGCGCATCTGGAGGTCGGTGTCCATCTTCAGGAGGCTCTTGCCGTCGGCGTCGCTCACCTCCGTGGTGATCTCCGCCTCGGCGTTGCCAGCGCCGGTGACCTCCTCGGCGCGCGCCTTCATGACCGCCCGGCGCGCCTGCGGGTCCCGGTCGAGGAAGCGCATCGTGCCCTGGTAGGACGCGTTGATCGGCCCGACCTTGACCTTCATGGTCCCGGAGTAGTCGTCCCCCTCGCGCCCGTCGATCGTGGCGCCGGGCAGCATGGGCGCCACCCGCTCCACGTCGGAGAGGAACGCGAAGAGGTCGTCGGGCGGCGCGGCGATCTCGATCTCGTTGCGGATCCTCACGCGGGCGCCCCGGCGTGCAGCCCCACCGCGCCGACGTCCATGATCGCCTTGCGCTGGCCGCCGTCGATGGGGATGTGGGCGCCGTGGACGAAGCTCGCGCGCGGCGAGGCGAGGAAGGCGACCAGGTTCGCGACCTCCTCCGGCTCGCAGATGCGGCCGAGCGGGATGCTCTTCTCCGCGAGCTCGTGGGCGGTGTCCTGGTCGACCCCGAGGTCGCGGGCGAAGGCCTTCTCGAGCGTGTCCCAGCGCGTCGTGTTGACCGGGCCCGGGTTGACGGTGTTCACGCGGATGCCCGCGCCCCCGTACTGCTCGGCCAGCGACGACGCGAAGTTCAGGTCCGCCGCGTTGGCGGCGCCCGCCGTCATCTCCCAGTAGCTCGGCTTGAGCCCGTCGTTGCCGACCACCAGGACGATGCTCCCGCCGCCGTTTTCGCGCATCCTCGGGATCACCGCCCGGCAGGTGCGGACGTAGCCCATGAACTTGAGGTTGAGGCTGGCGTGCCACTCCTCCTCGGTGAGCTTCTCGAGCAGGCCGCCGGGCGAGCTGCCCGCGCAGGTGACGAGGATGTCGATCGCGCCGAAGCGCTCGATCGTCTGCTCGACGGTGCGGTTGACCTCGTCGGCGTCGCTCATGTCGCCGGCGAACCCGACGACGTCGCCTCCCGTCAGCTCCCTGAGCTCGCTCGCCGCCTGCTCGAGCCGGTCGGCGTCGCGCGCGGTGATCGCGACGCGAGCCCCGTCCTCGGCGAGCTGGCGGGCGACCTCCCGGCCGATCCCCATGCTGCCCCCGGTGACGAAGGCGACCTTGTCCTGAAGCCCCAGATCCATCTAGACCTCCTCGACCTGCCTCGTGGCCATCTCGACCAGTTGATTGCGTTGGACCTTGCCCGTCTCGCTCCGCGGCACGGCTTCGACGGTCAGGATCCGCTTCGGGCACTTGTAGGCGCTCAGGCGCGCCCGGACGTGGCCGATCACGTCCTCCTCGTCCACCCCGGCCGGCGCGACGACGAAGCCGACGACCTCCTCGCCCCAGCGCTCCGACGGCACCCCGGCCACCGCCGCCTCGTCCACCGCGGGGTGCTCCTCGAGCGCGAGCTCGACCTCGCGCGGGTAGACGTTGAGGCCGCCGGTGACGATCATCTCCTTGCGCCGCCCGGTGATCTCGAGGGAGCCGTCGCCGGGATCGAGCCGCCCGACGTCGCCCGTGCGGAACCAGCCGCCGGCGGCGAACGCCTCCGCCGTGGCCGCCTCGTCCTCCCAGTAGCCGCCGAAGACCTGCGGGCCCCGCAGGACGATCTCGCCGTCCTCCCCGGGCTCGGCGGGACGGTCGCGCTCGTCGTAGATCGCCACCTCGAGGCCCGGGAGGGGCAGCCCGACCGAGCCGATCCGGCGGGCGCCCTCGTAGGGCAGGGACACGCTGAGGCCGGTCTCCGTGGAGCCGTAGCGCTCGAGCGGCGCCTCGCCGAGGGCGCCGGCGACGCGACGGGCGAGGGCGGGCGAGAGCGGCGCCGAGCCTGAGACCCAGAGGCGCAGGGACGTCAGGTCGGCGGCGCCCAGGCCGTCCCAGGCCAGGAGGCGCTCGTACATCGCCGGGACCGCGAAGAGGACGGAGGCGCCGACCCGCTCGATCGTGCGGCACAGCGCCTCCGGGTCGAAGCGGGGCAGCAGGACGGCCCGCGAGCCGGCCAGCAGCGTCATCTGGACGCCGCTCAGGCCGTGCTGGTGCGAGAGCGGCAGGCCGTGCACGAGGACGTCGCCCGCGCTCCAGCGCCAGGCGCCCATGGCGCCGCGCAGCGAGGCGAGCAGGGCGGCGTGGGTGAGCGGAACGCCCTTGGGCCGCCCGGTGGTGCCCGACGTGTAGGCGAGCACGGCGACGTCCTCCGCGGCGCCGGCCGGCTCGAGCGGCGCGCCCGCGGCGACGGCGTCGGCGACGCTCGGCCGGTCGTCGCCGTCC
>CALMNS010000548.1 GCA_937871635.1 uncultured Solirubrobacter sp. | reverse complement strand
GCACCGGACGCCGCCGTACCGCCCGAGCGTCGCGAGCGCGTTGCGGCCTGAGCGTCGCGCGGGCCGGGAGGACGACAGCGGGCTAGTCGGGCGCCGTCGCGTGGACGATCTCGCGCACCACCTCGACGAGGTCCTTGTTCGCCTCGTAGACGACCTCCTGGCGCGCGGCGCCGTTGCCGCGGTCGATGAGGTCGGCGATGCCCTCGAGCTCGGCCGCGCTCCCGAGGTCCTGCGCGTGCTCGCGCAGGCGGTCGTAGAGCCGGCGGGCGAGGGCCTTGGAGGTCACCGCCTCGCGGCTCGGGAGGTCGACGAGCTCGCCGCCGAGCCCGTGCCGGGCCGCGAGCCACTTGTTCTCGTCGAGCATCTCGCCCGGGTAGTAGGCGAGCTGCTTGCCCGCGTCGAAGTGCTCGCAGAGCTCCTTGACCATCGCCTGGATGAGCGCCGCGAGGCCGAGCGTGTGCTCCACGCGGGTCTGCGCGTCCATCGCGCGGATCTCCACCGTGCCGAAGTGCGGGTGGGGGCGGACGTCGTACCAGAGGTACGTGTGGTCCTCGATGACCCCGGACTCCTTCATGAAGGTGATGCGCCGCTCGTAGTCCTCCCAGCCGTCGTAGCACGGGGGGATCCCGACCCGGGGGAAGGCGCGGAAGATCGGCATCCGCATGGAGGCCAGGCCGGTGTGGTCCGAGCGCCAGAACGGCGAGTTGGCGCTCAGCGCGAGCAGGATCGGGACGTGGACCCGCATCCCGTTGGCGACGTGGATCGCCTTCTCGGGGCCGTCGACGCCGACGTGCACGTGCAGCCCGAAGATGATCTCCTGGCGGGCGACGGTCCGCAGCGCGGAGATCAGCTCGCGGTAGCGGGGGCGCGGGACGATCCGCTGGTCCTCCCACCGCGAGAAGGGGTGGGTCCCGGCCGAGCCGATGCGCAGGTCGTGCGACCGCGCGACGTCGCGCACCCGGCGGCGCAGCGCGCGCAGCTGCGCAGCGACCTCCGGGACGTCCGCGCACGGCTTCGTGGCGATCTCGAGCGTCGACTGGTGGAGCTCCGGCTTGATGTCGGAGTCGTCGTCGTCGAGCAGCGTCTCGATCGAGCTCGACAGCGCGTAGGTCTCCGAGTCGAGGATCATGAGCTCCTCCTCGATGCCGATCGTGTAGCTGGGGCCCGTGAAGTGCTCGCGCACGCCGCTCAGCCGCCCTTGCGCTTCTGGAGCTCGCCGAACGCCCGCCCGAGCGCCGCGGACAGCATCCCCGCCGCCCAGTCGGGGACGACCTTGGTGAGCTGGAGCTGCACGGACGAGTCCTTCGCCATCGCGGAGTAGACCCCTCGCGTCCCGTGGTCGCCCGGCTGGGGGGCGAAGAGGTAGTCGGGCAGCGGCTCGGGCTCAAGGGCGGCCTGCTGGCCGTCGTAGCCCGTGGTGGCCAGGAAGTGGTCGGCCGCGGTCGGGACGAGGGCGTTGCCGACGATCACCGGCGGGGTCGACGCGCCGACCCAGATCTCCCGGCGCCGGTGGCCGGCGGCCCAGACGATCGCGTCCGCGGCGACCTCCGGCTCGTAGATGGGGGCGACGGGCATCGGCCGCTTGGGCATCGCGTTGCGGACCATCCCGAACTGCGGCGTGTTGAGCGCGGGGAGCTGGACCATGGTGAGGTGGACCTTCGAGCCGTCATGCAGCAGCTCGCAGCGCACGGACTCCGTGAAGCCCTGGATCGCGTGCTTGGCCCCGCAGTAGGCGGACTGCAGCGGGATGCCGCGGTAGGCGAGCGAGGAGCCGATCTGGACGATCACCCCGCGGTCGCGCGGGCGCATGCGCGCGAGCGCCGAGCGGGTGCCGTTGACCACGCCGAGGTAGGTGACCTGGGTGATCCGGTCGAAGGCCTCGGGCTCGAGGTCGGCGAACGGGGCCAGGGCGCCGATCATCGCGTTGTTGACCCAGACGCCGATCGGCCCGAGCTCCGCCTCGACGCGCGCCGCGGCGGCCTCGACCGCGGCCCCGTCGGCGACGTCGCAGACGATGGGCAGGGCCTCGCCCCCGCGCTCGCGGACCTCTCGGGCGGCCGCCTCGAGCGACTCGAACTGCGCGTCCAGGGGGGAGGCGGCG
>CALMNS010000547.1 GCA_937871635.1 uncultured Solirubrobacter sp. | reverse complement strand
CCTCGCGCTCGGGCGCCGCGCCCGACGGCCTCGACGACGTGGCCGCGCTGACGGGCGACGTCACCGATCCCGACGCCGCCGCCCGGCTGCTGCGCGACGCCGAGGAGGCGCTCGGCCTCCCCGTGCTCGTCCTGGTCAACAACGCCGGGATCACCGCCGACGGCCTCTCGCCGCAGCTCTCCGACGACGACTGGTCCTCCGTGCTCGACACGAACCTCACCGCCGCGTTCCGTCTCACGCGGGCGGGGCTGCGGGCGATGATGAAGGCCCGCTACGGCCGGATCGTCAACGTCGCCTCGGTGGTCGGCGCCAACCGGGCGAACCCCGGCCAGGCCAACTACGCCGCCGCCAAGGCCGGGCTCGTCGGGCTGACGAAGACCGTGGCCGCCGAGGTGGCCCGCCGCGGCGTCACCGTCAACGCGGTCGCCCCCGGCCTCATCGAGACGGACATGACGGAGGGGATCGGCGAGGCGCTGCTCGCCGCCGTGCCCGCCCGTCGCGCGGGGCGCCCCGACGAGGTCGCCGCCGCCGTCTCCTTCCTCGCTTCCCCCGCCGCGTCCTACGTGACCGGCTCCGTACTGACCGTCGACGGCGGGCTGAGCGCCTAGCCGTGTCTACCGAAAGGAACCCCATGGCCACTGCCACCAAGGATCAGATCGAGGAGCGCGTCATCGAGGCGGTCGCCTCCTTCGGCCCCGAGCCCGAGGACGTCACCCTGGACGCGACGTTCGAGTCGCTCGACGTCGACTCGCTCGACCTCGTCGAGCTCGGCCAGATCGTGCAGGACGAGTACGGCGTCGAGCTCAAGTCCGACGACATGCCCAAGCTCAAGACGGTCGGCGACGCCGTCGACCTGATCGCCTCGCGGGCGTCATGAACCGGCGGGTCGTCGTCACCGGGGTCGGAGCCGTCACGCCGCTGGGCGTGGGCGCCGAGAAGCTCCACGAGCGCTGGGTCCGCGGTGAGTCCGGGATCGAGGACGGCGTGGGCGCCTGCTCGGACTTCGACCCGTCCGAGCGGCTCTCCCGCAAGGAGGCCCGCCGCAACGATCGCTTCTCCCAGCTCGCCCTCGTCGCCTGCGCCGAGGCGCTCGAGCAGGCCGGCTGGGAGGACGGCGACGCGCCGTACGACCCCACGCGGGTCGGGTGCGTCGTCGGCACCGGCATCGGCGGCATCGAGACGCTGACCGACGCCGACGGCATCCTGCGCGACCAGGGGCCGAGCCGGGTCCCGCCGCTCTCCATCCCGCTGATGATGGCCAACGCGGCCCCCGCCGCGCTGGCCATGCGCCACGGGCTCCAGGGGCAGTGCTACGGCACGGTCTCCGCCTGCGCGGCGGGGGCCCACGCCATCGGTGCCGCCGCCCGCATGATCGACGCGGGCGACGCCGACGCGGTCGTCTGCGGCGGCTCGGAGGCCCCGCTCGTCCCGCTCGCCTACGCCGCCTTCGGCGCCATGGACGCGCTGAGCGACTCGGGTATCTCGCGGCCGTTCGACGCTCGCCGCGACGGCTTCGTCATGGGCGAGGGCGCCGGCATCCTCGTGCTCGAGGACGCCGAGCGGGCCGAGGCGCGCGGCGCGACGATCCTCGGCGAGGTCCGCGGCTACGCGGCCACCGCCGACGCGCACCACCTCACCGCGCCCGAGCCGCGCGGGGAGGGCGCCGCCCGGGCGCTCACCCTCGCCATGCGCGACGCGGGCATCGACGCGACCCAGGTCGACTACGTCAACGCCCACGGGACCTCGACGCCGCTCAACGACGCGGCGGAGACCGCGGCGATCAAGGCGGCGCTCGGCGAGCGGGCGGCCGACGTGCCGGTCTCCTCGACCAAGTCCGCGATCGGTCACCTTCTCGGCGCCGCCGGGGCGGTCGAGGCCGTCGCCACGCTGCTCGCGCTGCGCGACCGCGTCGCACCGCCCACCCTCGGCTACGGCGAGCCCGACGAAGGTCTCGACCTCGACTACGTGCCCGATTCGGCTCGACCGCTCGATACGAACGGCCACGCTCCCGTCGCGCTCTCGAGCTCGTTCGGCTTCGGCGGCCACAACGCGGTGCTGTGCCTCGGCGGGGTGGTCTAGTGGCCGTCATCGCCCCCCCGCCCGTCAACGCCGCGGCCGCGGTTCGCGCCCCGGATCTCGGCCCGGTCGAGCGCCTCGAGGCGCTCTGCGACCCGGGCTCCCTGCAGCTCATCCGCTCCGAGGTCACCTCGAAGCGGATGGGGGACCGGGCCCGCCCGGGAGACGGGGTGGTCGGCGCCGCCGGCCGCGTCGAGGGCCGGCCCGTCTTCTGCTACGCCCAGGACCCGTCCTACGCCGGCGGCTCGCTCGGCGAGGCCCACGCCGACACGGTGGTCCGCGTCCTGCGGCTCGCCGACCGGGCGCAGGCGCCCGTGGTCGGCTTCGTGGCCTCCGCCGGCGCCCGCATGCAGGAGGGCCTCGCGGCCCTCGGCGGCTACGGGCGCATCTTCGCCGAGCACGTCCGGCTCTCGGGCCGGGTGCCCCAGATCTCGGTCATCGCCGGCACGAGCGCCGGCGGCGGCTCCTACTCGCCCGCCCTCACCGACTTCGTGGTGATGACGGACGAGGCCGCGATGTTCCTCACCGGTCCGGGCGTCGTGCGCGAGGTCATGGGCGAGGACGTCACCGCCGCCGGGCTGGGCGGGGCGCGAGTGCACGAGCGCAACGGCGTCTGCGCCCTGCGCGTGCCC
>CALMNS010000546.1 GCA_937871635.1 uncultured Solirubrobacter sp. | reverse complement strand
AGGAACTGCCGGGCGTCCGCCGGGCGCTCCGCGGTGGCGGCGAGCCGGCGCAGGGCGCGGTCGGAGGCCAGGGCGGTCGCCTTGGTGCGCTGCTGGAAGGTCGCCTGCAGCTCGAACGGGTCGAGCTCGTTGGCGTTCTTCTTGAACGCCGTCTGCTCCAGCGGCACGTTGACGATGTCGAGGATCGCCCCGTTCTGCCAGGCGCAGACGCCGAAGGCGACCGCCAGCACGCCGACGCAGACCAGCAGCCGCGTGCGCAGCTCGTCGAGGTGCTCGACGAGCGAGAGCCGGTCCTCGTGACCGATCGTCCGGACGGCGGTGGCCATGGGCGGCGGTGCGGCGCGGGGCCGCGGGGCTAGCGGCGCTCGGTGGCGACCGGCTGGGCGGGCACCGGCTCAGCCGGGAGGGGCTCGCCGTTCACCGTCACCGGGGCGACGGGCGCGGACGCGGCGGGCGCGGGCGCCTCGCTCGGGCTCAGCGCGGCGCGGGTGGCGGGCGAGGTGGTCTCCTCGTCGTCGCCCTTGCCGCCGCCGGTCAGCGAGTCCTTGAACTCGCGCATGCCCGAGCCGACCGAGCGCGCGACGCCCGGGAGGCGCTTGGGCCCGAAGATGAGCAGGACGATCACCAGCACGATGGACAGCTCGAGCGGGCCGATGCCCTGGATGAAAGCGACGTTCATGGGGTCGAAGACCTCCGGAGGGGTGGGTGCAGAGAGTAGCGGGCCGGACCGCCTGGCCAAATGCCGGCCAGAGAGGTCAAGTCCGGGACGGATCCTGCCGATCAGGGGTGCACCAGAGGGATTCGAGATGAGCCAGGACCCAGATCACCGCCACCACGTCCGCCGCGTCCTGCTCCCCTCGGGACGCTCGATCGAGGTCGTCTACTTCGACCCGCCCGAGCCGGACGCGCTGAGCGGCGCCGAGCTCTTCCCCGCGGACCCGCCGTCGGTCGACGAGGACCTCCACGTGTGCCCCGAGTGCCGCGCCGGGCTCGTGTACCCGCTCGAGTGGGCGGAGTGCTCGCACACGCAGTGGGAGGTCGAGCGGCGTTGCCCGAACTGCGAGTGGCAGCACGTCGGGCGGTTCGACCAGGACGTCGTCGACCGCTTCGACGACGAGCTCGACCGGGGGACCGCCACCGTCGTGCGCGATCTCAACCGGCTGATGCGGGCCAACATGGAGGAGGACATCGAGCGCTTCACCCTCGCGCTCGACTCCGACGCCGTGTGGCCGATGGATTTCTAGACCCTAGGCGTACCGCTCGACCACACCGTCGGCGACGAGCTCGAGCGCCCCCTGCTGGGACTCGGGCAGCGACGGCAGCGCCCGCTTGGCCTCCTCGACGATCTCGAGCGCCTCCGCCCGCGCCACCTCGAGGGCGCCCGTCGCCGCGATCGCGTCGCAGAGCGCCTCGGCCTGCGCCGGCGTGCGCACCTCGCGCAGGTCGAGCGCCGCGAGCTCGGCCGACCGCTCGCGGGCGAGGATGAGCGGGAGGGTGACCGTCCCGTCGAGCAGGTCCGTCCCGCGGTGCTTGCCCGTCCGCTCGGCCGGGCCCGAGACGTCGAGGACGTCGTCGAGCAGCTGGAAGGCGAGGCCGATCCGGCGGCCGAACGCGCCCAGGACGTCGACCGGGCCGCCGTCGTCCGGGACGGCGGCCGGCCACCCGATCATCGCCCCAAGCCGCCCCGCGGCCTGGAAGAGCCGCGCCGTCTTGAGGTCGCAGCGCTCGGCGTAGCGCTCCCGCGAGACGGTCAGGTCCCACGCGTCGGCGCGCTGGAGCAGCTCGCCGTCGGCGAGGGCGGACGAGGCGTCGGAGAGGATCCGCACGGCGTCGGCCCGCCCCGTGCCGGCGAGCTCGGCGAAGGCCCGCGAGAAGAGCAGGTCCCCGGTCGCCGTGGCGACGCCCCGGCCGGCGACCGCCACCACCGTCGGCCGCCCCCGGCGCAGGGGCGCGGCGTCGAGGACGTCGTCGTGGACGAGCGTCGCCGAGTGGATGAGCTCGACGGCGACCGCGGCCCGCAGGGCGTCGTCGGGCGGCGCGTCGGGTCCCGCGGCCAGGAAGACGAGCAGGGGCCGCAGGCGCTTGCCGCCGGCGGCGATGGTGGCGCCCGCGTGCTCGGCGAGGACCGGCCC
>CALMNS010000545.1 GCA_937871635.1 uncultured Solirubrobacter sp. | reverse complement strand
CAGCTCGATCGCGCTCACGTCGGCGGCGTCGCCGGGCCGGAAGGCCTGGGGGGCGAGCAGGATCAGCGCCAGGGCGGCGACCAGGATGCCGACGAAGGCCAGGCGCTGTGGGCTCATGGGGGCCTCGACGCTAACCCAGCCCGATGAGCAGGTTCTCACGAAACTGCGCCCGACGTGGCCTCCGGTCTCACATCGCGATGACCGAGCGGATCCCGTCCTGGGCGTGCATGAGGTCGAAGCCGCGGTTGACCTCGTCGAGCGTGAGCCGGTGCGAGACGAAGGCGTCCACGTCGATGTCCCCGTCGAGGTAGCGCTGGACGAGCTGCGGCACCTGGTCGCGGCCCTTGACGCCGCCGAAGGAGGAGCCCGCGATGCGACGTCCCGTGATCAGGTAGCGCGGGACGACCTCGAGCGTCTCGCCCTTGCCGGCCACGCCGGTCACCGTGCACAGGCCCCAACCCATCCGCGCCGACTCCACGGCCTGGCGCATCACCTGGACGAGTCCCGTGGCCTCGAAGGTGTAGTCGGCCCCGAAGCCGCCCGTCTCCTCGAGCACCCGCTCGACGACGCTCTCGCCGCCGACCCAGGTGTCCGTCGCGCCCTGCCCGCGGGCCAGGGCCAGGCGCTCCTCGGAGAGGTCGACGCAGACGATCCGCTCCGCGCCCTGCAGGCGGCAGCCGGCGACCGCCCCGAGGCCGACCATCCCGGCGCCGAAGACCACGCAGGTGGAGCCGGCCTGGACCTTGGCGGTGTTCATCGCGGCGCCCAGCCCGGTGGAGAGACCGCACGCGAACAGGCAGGCCCGGTCGTGCGGCGCCTCCGGGGAGACCTTGGCCAGCGCGATCTCCGGCATGACCGTGTACTCCGCGAAGGTGCTCGTCCCCATGAAGTGGCGGATGGGCTCGCCGTCGCGCGAGAGCCGGGTGGTGCCGTCGGGCAGGTAGCCCAGGTTCTGCTGCTCGCGGATCGCGAGGCACAGGTTCGTCCGGTCGCTCAGGCAGTGGACGCACTCGCGGCATTGCGGGGAGAAGAGGGTCACCACGTGGTCGCCCGGCGCGAGGCTCGTGACCTCCGCGCCCACCGACTCGACGATCCCGGCCCCCTCGTGGCCGAGGACCGCGGGAGCGTAGCCCGACGGGTCGGCGCCTGACGCCGTGTACATGTCCGTGTGGCAGACGCCGCACGCCTCGAGGCGGACGAGCACCTCGCCGGCCGCCGGCTCGGCCAGGTCGACCTCCTGCACCTCGAGGGGCTGCCCGAACTCCTCGAGCACCGCCGCACGCATCCGCATCTGACCTGACCTCCGCGCTATCGTTGATCACGCAACCATGCGACTCGACGGCATCCATCACATCTCCGCCATCACGGGCGACGCCCGGCGCAACCTGGACTTCTACACGCAGGTCCTCGGCCTGCGGCTCGTGGCCAAGACGGTCAACCAGGACGATCCGTCCGTCTACCACCTCTTCTACGCGGACGAGCGCGCGCGCCCGGGCTCCGAGCTGACCTTCTTCGAGTATCCCCGAGCCAAGCCGGGGCGGGCCGGGGACGGGATGGTGCACACGATCGTGTCACGCGTCGGCTCGCCTGCCGCGCTCGACTTCTGGGCCGACCGCATCGACGGCGCCACCCTCGAAGCGGGCACGGTGGCGTTCACCGACCCGGAGGGCCTGCACCATCAGCTCGTGGTCGACACGACGGGCGACGCGCCGCTGGTCGCCCAGCACCCGGAGGTCCCGGCCGAGCACGCGCTCCAGGGCTTCGAGGGCGTGCGCGCCTACGCGAGCGATCCGGCGCGCTCGGGCGCGCTCCTCGAGCAGGTCCTCGGCGCGGCCCCGGTCGGGGACGCCACCTGGGAGCTGCGCGGCGAGGCGCGCGGCGGCTGGATCGCCTACGACCCGCCACCGGCCGAGCGCGGCCGCCAGTGCGGCGGGGTCGTGCACCACGTCGCGTGGGGCACCTCGGTGGCCGAGCACCCGCGCTGGGAGCGCACGCTGGCCGAGGCCGGGGTCTCCACCTCCGGCATCATCGACCGCCGCTACTTCCACTCGATCTACTTCCGTGAGCCGAGCGGCGTGCTCTTCGAGATCGCCGACGACGGCCCGGGCTTCACCGTCGACTCACCGCTCGAGGAGCTCGGGCGCAGGATCATCCTGCCGCCGCGCTTCGAGCCCGCGCGCGAGCGGCTCGAGGCGCTGCTGACGCCGCTGCCGGATCCCAGGGCCCCGGCGTGAGGCTCTCCGTCCTCGACCAGTCCCCCGTCCCCGAGGGCGTCCCCAGCGCCGAGGCGCTGCGCCGGTCGATCGACCTGGCGCGCCTGGCCGACCGGCTGGGCTATCACCGCTACTGGGTGGCCGAGCACCACGGCGGCGGGGCGGTCGCCGGCGCTTCGCCCGAGGCCCTGATCGGGCCGATCGCCGCCGCGACGGAGCGCCTGCGGGTCGGCTCGGGCGGCGTGATGCTGCCGCACTACTCGCCGCTCAAGGTGGCCGAGACGTTCTCCATTCTCGCCGGCCTGTTCCCGGACCGGATCGACCTCGGGATCGGCCGGGCGTCGGGGACCGACCCGATGACCGCGCACGCCCTCCAGCGCGACCGCCGCGCCGCGGCGCCCGACGACTTCCCGGCGCAGCTGGCCGAGCTCCTCGCCTACCTCGAGGGCGACTTCCCCGACGGCCACCCGTTCGGCCGGCTGGCCGACCTGCCCGGCTCGCCCGAACGCCCCGTGCCCTGGCTGCTCGGCTCGAGCGCCCAGAGCGCGCTGTGGGCCGCCCAGCTCGGGATCGGCTACGCCTTTGCGGACTTCATCAACCCCGGCGGGGCCACCATCGCGGGGGAGTACCGGGCGGGCTTCGCCGACGGCGACCGCCGGGCCGGGTCCCCGCGCCAGGCCGTGGCCGCCTGGGTGATCGTCGCCGACTCCGACGAGGAGGCCGCCCGCCTCGCGACGAGCAGCCGGATGGTCTTCCGGCTCATGCGCCTCGGTCGGCTCGTCGCGGTGCCCACGCCCGAGACGGCGATCCGCTTCCTCATCTCGGAGGGCGTGGACCCGCTCGCGCCGAGCCCCGGGCGCCGCGAGATCCTGGGCACGCCGGATTCCGTGCGGGCGCAGCTCGAGGCCCTCGCCGACGAGTACGCCGCCGAGGAGGTCATCGCGGTGAGCATCATGCACTCCCACGAGGCCCGCCGGCGCTCGTACGAGCTGCTGGCCGAGGCCTTCGCGCTCGAGCCGGCCGGCCGCCCGGTCGCGGCGGCCACCGCCTAGCCCGACCCGGATCCCAGGATGGTCGAGCTGCCGGCCGGCCGGCCGGCCGCCGCGAGGTGATCGTATCCCTAGTGTCCGCGGGCGATGAGCGACCAGGCCAACTCCCCCGAACGGCCGCTGCGTCGCGACGCTGAGCTGAACCGCCAGCGCATCCTCGCGGCGGCGCGCAAGCTCCTGACGGAGCGGGGCCTCGGAGTGAGCCACGACGAGATCGCCCGCGAGGCGGAGGTGGCGGTCGGGACGGTGTACCGGCGCTATCCGCTCAAGGAACAGCTCTGGGAGGCCCTGTTCGTCGAGCGCGTCGAAGCGGTCGTGGCGCTCGCTGACGCGGCACTCGAGGTCCAGGACGCGTGGGAAGGCCTCACCTCGTTCCTGCTCGGGGTGTTCGAGATGCAGGCCGACGACCGCGGTCTGCGCGAGTTCATGTCGCGCGGCGGCGGCACCGAGCTCGCCGCGCGGGCGCAGGGACGCATCCAGCCCGTGGTGGCCGAGCTCGTGCGCCGCGCCCAGGCCGACGGGACCCTGCGCGCGGACCTCGGCGTAGGGGACATGGCGATCATCCCCGTGATGGTTGGCGCCGTCATGGACAGCGCGCGGCCGGTGAGCCCCGAGCTGTGGCGGCGCATGCTGGCGCTGGTCATCGACGGCCTCGCCGCGCGGCCCGGCACTTCGCCCCTCCCCGGCGATCCGCCGGCCCGCGACGCCCTGGCGCTCATCCTCAGCGGGGTCAGCGGCCGATAGGCCATCTTCGTTGGCCGCCGGCGACTGACGAAGCCGCCCGGTGAGCGATGGGCGCCCCTAGCGCGTCAACCGCGCGCTCAGGGCGCCGCGCCTGGCAGGTGCCCGCCGGTGAACCGGTCGAGGAGGGTGGTCCAGCGCAGGTCCGGATACCGGTCGTTGTCGAGCGACTCAAGCTGCGCGCCTCCGCTGAACATGTCGTAGGAGTACTGCATGCCCTGCCAGGCGGGGAAGGTCGGGTCCGGCTTGTCCGCTGCGAGCGCCTTGACCACCGGAATCAGCGCCTTCAGGCTCCCGGTGGTGCCCGCCGGGAGCGTGCGGTAGCGCCTGCCCCTGGCCTGGGTCATGGCCGCGGCGATCGTGCGCGCGCTCGCCGTCTCACCGGAGATGCGCAGGATCCGTGGGGTGGTGTCGTCCAGCGCGGCGGCGGCGGTGTAGGCCGCGGTGTCGTCTCGGGTGGTGAAGTCCAGCGGTTGGTCGGGGTCGCTCCAGTACAGGACGGAGCGGATGCGGGGCTGGACGATCGGCATCTCAGTGCCGAGCATGTCCATGAACGCGCCGCAGAGGATCGAGGTGACCGCGATCGGCGCCCGGTCCGCGCGACCCGCGAACTCGCGGCGCAGATCGAAGTTCCGGTTGTGCCCGGGCTCGGTCCGGAAGAAGTCCGCCGAGTAGTCGGAGGAGATGAAGCGCGGCACACCGGCGCGGACGGCGGCGTCAAGCAGGACGGTCTGGGCGTCGAGGATCACCTCGCGCACGCCGCTGAGCGCCGAGACCACGCACGAGGCGCCCCGGCACGCCTCGGTCACCGACTCGACGTCTGAGAGATCGGCCGCGACGACGGTGGCGCCCAGCGCGGTGAGCCGCTCGCGGTCGGCGGGCTTGGACTGTTCGCGCACCAGCGCATGGACCGTGGCGCCGCGGTCGATCAGGGCGGCGGCGATGCGGCCGCCGAGGTCTCCGGTGGCGCCGGCCAGCAGGACGAAGGCATCGGTCATCGCGAGCGGATCCGTAGGAGCTTGCGGTCGTGCCCGCCGGAGCCGCCGAGGCGCTCGATGCCCATGATCACGCGGTACTCGAGGCCGTACTTCTCGGCGATCAGCCTGGTCATGCGCTCGCTCTCGGCATCGTCGCGCACGATCTCCGCCTCGGCGGCGACAGGCGCGACGCCGGCCGCGACGGCGCCCATCCGCCCGCACGGCCGCAGCTCGACCTGCGCGGTGTGCCGCAGCCGCTTGACCTTGCCGCTGCCCGCCGGCGTGGTCACCACGAGCGCGTCGCCGTCGCGAGCGAT
>CALMNS010000544.1 GCA_937871635.1 uncultured Solirubrobacter sp. | reverse complement strand
GCGCAGCGCGAGCAGCGCGCCGACGGTGGCCAGCAGCGAGACCAGGGCGAGCGTCCGCCCGGGGCGCCGGCCCGCGGCGACGACGACGCGCTCGAAGGCGCCGCCCGTCACGGGGCCACGGGCAGAACCGGTCATCTAGATGATTGATTCCACGAGGCCCGTGCCCGCGGGGGCCGCCTCGGGCGGATGCAGGGCGCCGCACGCATCCGAAGGGAATGCGCCAGCATTCTCGAGGGTGCGGGTGGCGAGCCTGCGCCGAACCGAGACCGTCATCCGCGGGTGCGGATCCGTGGAATCAGTCATCTAGGGCTCGCGGGTGACCTGCGGGTACTGCGTCGTGCGCCCCTGGAAGGTGAAGGGGGGCTGCTGCCGGCACGGCGGGCCGGCCGACGGGTTCGAGCCGGCCGGGAACGCGAAGGTGCGGACGAGCTCGAGCAGCTGGGGCGAGACGTCGCCGCCCGGGGCGGTCCGCTCGCGGCTGGGAGTGCCGTTGTCGCAGCTCTCCGTGGAGAAGACGTCGAGGCCGGAGCGCAGCTTGTCGAACTGGCCGGGCAGCGCGTAGGCGCTCGCGCGGTTCGTCCCGACCCGTCGCGGATAGGCCGCGAGGTTCTCCGGGTTCAGCGGGTTGGTCGTGCGCAGGTAGCGCGGCTCGTCGGCCTGCGGCCGGGCCTGGGTCGCTCCCACCGAGTTGGCGAAGAAGGCCGAGAGCTCGCGCTTGTAGAGCCCGACGAAGTCCAGGATCGGGTTGAGCTCGCGCAGGGTCGGGTCGAACTGGCCGAGCAGCGGGCGCAGGTCGTCGATGACGCGCTCTCCGGCCGGCAGGCCCTCGCGCGAGGCGGTGATGAGCGGGCCGAGCGACTCGAACAGGTTGCGCAGGTCGGGCGAGATCGCCTGGAGGTCGGTCAGGGCGGGCGAGAGGGCGCGCGCCGCCGGGCGCAGCTGGGTGATGAGCGGATCGGTGTCCTCGGCGAACTGCTCGAGGCGGCGGAGGGTCTGGTCGGACTCCCGCGAGAAGGTCGGCAGGACCCGGAAGAGCTCCTGCAGGCGCGTGTCGCGCTCGCTGGTGGTCGCGAAGACGGTGTTCGAGTTGCGCACGAGCTCCTGCAGCTGCCCCTGGCGCTCGGTCAGGGCGTCGAAGACGACCCCGGTGTTCTTCACGGTCCCGCGCAGGGCGCCCGACTGGGCGTTGAGGGTGTCGACGAGCTCGGAGGCGTCCTCGGCGAACGGCGCGAGGTTGCCCAGCGCGTCGTTGAGGTCCTGCCCGCGACCCTCGACCGCGGAGGCCTGGGTGATCATCCAGTTCTGGAACGCCCGGCGGGTCTTCGGGTCGAAGGCGCGGAAGATCTCGTCGAGCTCGACCGTCGGCGAGACCCGCGTGACCGCCAGCCGGCCGCCCTCGGGGACGGCACGGGCCGAGCGCGTCCCCGGGGTCAGCTCGATGTAGGTCTCCCCCAGCAGCGTCTTCTGGCGCAGGATGGCCCGCGCGTCGGAGCGGACCGGCGCGTAGCGCTCCTCCATCTCGATGACCACCCGCGAGCGGCCCGTGCGCTTGTCAGGGTCGATGCGCTTGACCTTGCCGACCGGGACGCCCGAGATCCGCACGTCGGCCTCCTGGGCGAGCTGGGTGGCCTCGTTGAAGGACGCCTGGAAGCGGTAGCCCTGCGGCTTGAGCGGCACGGAGCCGCCGAACGCCAGCCAGAGGAAGAGCAGCAGCCCGAAGCACGACAGCGCGAAGACGACCATGGTGGCGATGCGCAGGGGGCTCGGGGCGGTCTTGTTCACGGGGTGTCCGCTCCGGGCATCGCGCTGGTCGCCTTCCGCGCGGCGGCGGCCTCGGGGACGCCGGCGTTCTCCGTGGTCCCGTCGCAGGGCCGGCCGATGGTGGCGCCGATATCGGCCTGGCTCGGGGCGTTGAGGAGCTGGATGAGCGTGTCGAGCAGCCGGTTGCCCGCCTGCGCGTTGCGCAGGATGTCGAGGTTCTGGCAGCTCACGATGACGACGCCGCGGCGGACGGGACCGTGGGCGTCCTCCGTGGCGAACAGGGTGTTGCCGAGGTGGTTGGCCCACGAGGCCCAGAACAGGAAGCCCTCGCTCGCCTCGCCGGGCGGGTTGTAGGTCAGCGTGTTGAAGAGCCGGTTGAGGACGCGGAAGGAACTCGTGAGGTCCGGCGTGGCGTCGGCGAGGTCGCGCATCGTCGGGCGCAGCTCGCGCACGAACGGCTGGGTGTCACGGCTGAAGGGCCGGATCTCGTCGCGGATGATCGGCGTCGTGGTGCGCAGGAACGGCCGCGTCGCCCGCAGCGACGGCCCGAGCGCACGGGCGGTGGGGCGCAGGTCGGAGAGCGTCGGGCCGAGCTCGTCGGCGAGCGAGTCGACCTTGGTGAGCGCCGACTGGGTCGAGTCGAGCGCCTCGGGGAGCTCGCGCACCGTGGCGCGCAGGTTCTCGTCCTGGCGGGCGAAGGAGGCGAAGACGGCGTTCGAGGAGTCCACGAACCGCGCGATCTCGTCGTCCTTGGCGCCCAGCTCGCCCGTCAGCAACGAGAAGTTGCGGATGACGCGGCGGATGTTCGCGCGCCGGGTGGCGAGCTGCTCGTTGACCGCCCGCAGGGCGCGGCCGGTCGGCTCGAAGCGCTTGAGCGCCCGGCGCAGGCCGTTGCCGTTGTCGCGCAGCCCCTCCGCGCCGGCGCCGACCAGCAGCCGCAGGTAGTCGCGGGTGTCGGCGTCGAGCCCGGCGAGGATCTCGTCGAAGTTGACGTCGGGCAGGTTCTCGGACACCGGGATGCGCCCGCCGTCGGGCAGCGCGCCGGCCTTGCGGGAGCCCGGGGTCAGCTCGACGACCATGTCCTTGAGCCCGGTCTTCGGCCGCAGCAGGCCGCTCGCGTCCCGGTAGATCCGGCCGCGGTAGCGGTCCTTGAGGCGCATGGTGATGATCGCCTGGCCCTCGGAGAGCCGCACCTCGGAGAGCTCGCCGACCGAGACCCCGGCGACGTTGACGGTCTGCCCCTGCCCCGGGGTGACCGCCTGCGCGGTGGGGAACGCCGCCTCGAGCTCGTAGAAGTCCGAGCCGATGACGGGCACCCAGCCCGGCAGCGTGAGGCGCTGGTTGGTGAGGATGTACGCGCTCACGCCGGCCCCCACCACGACGAGGGCGACGATGGCGACGATGTCGCGCAGGTACTTGGCGATCGCGCGCCTCACTTCGTCGGCTCCGGCTTGCGGGCGACGGGAGCCCCGGGGGCGACGGGCGCGCCGGGAGCCCCGGGGGCGGCGGGGGCGGGCGGCGCGGTCTTGAGCGGCACGACGCGATCGCTGGCGGCGCGGGCGCCGGCCGGGCCGTTGAGGTTCGGCCGCGCGTTCTTGTAGCACGTGGCGTCGGGGCGATAGGGCGGCCGGGTGCCCGGGAACTTCGGGCGGGTGCCCTGCGGCGGGACGGCGGCCGAGCCGAACTGCTTTTCTTCGTTCGCGTCGCCGAGCTGGATCTTCTGGGCGCCGCCGCCGGTCTGGAAGCGCACGTACTGGCCGTTGCCGTCGAAGTTCTGCCCCTCGCCGGCGAGCCCGACCAGCGCGTAGAAGAACTCCTTGTAGTTCTCCACGCCGGTGGTGAACTCGTCGCGGATGACGACGTCGCCGGTGGGCAGGAGGACCTCGCTCGCGCAGCGCGAGGCGAGGGTGGCCTGGGGCAGGAAGCCGAGGGCGGCGTCGGTGACGCGCGCCAGGTCGCGCGTGGCGGGCGAGAGCTGGCGGGTGAGGCCGCCGAGCTCCGCGTCGGAGACCAGCGACCGGGTCTGGGCGATCCACGGGAAGGAGGCGGCGATCGTGGCCGGCGTCTCGCGGACGCCGGGGAGGATCTCCCGGGCGAAGGCGCGCGTGGCCGGGAACGCGGCGTTCAGCGAGTCGAGCGCCTCGTCGGCGGTCTCGAGCGTCGGGGCCAGGCGGCGGATGGAGAGCGACAGGTTGTCGCTCTCGGACGCCAGCGCGGCCATCGTCGTGTTGAAGTTCGAGACGAGGTCCTGGAGCTGGCTCTCGTTGCGCGCGAGGCCCTCCGTCGCCCGCGCCGTGCCGCGCAGGAGGCGCTGCATGTCCTCGTCGGGCGCCTGGCCGAGGAGCGCGTCGGAGACCTGGGCGGTGGAGCGCAGCGCCGGGGCGCCGTCGTCGGCGGCGTCGTTGAGCGACTCGGCCGCCGTCTCGCCGCGCGTCGAGGGGTCGACCCCGGCGTCCTCGGCGGCGGTCGGCTTCTTGTTGAGGGCGTCGCCGAGCGCGCCGATGACGTCCTTGAGGTCCTCGCGCGTGTCCTGCTGCAGCGAGGTGAGCACCTCGTCGAGCTGGACGGGCGTCGCCGTCTGGGTGACCATGATCGTGTCCCCGTCGCCCAGCGCCGGGGACGTCGGCGTACCGGGCCGCAGGTCCACGAAGAAGTTGCCCTCGAGGAAGATGCGCGGGCGGATCTTGAGGGTGGCGTCCTTGTGGATCGGCAGCCCCTGCTCGTCGATCTGCAGGGTGACCACCGCGGCGTCGGTCCCCTCCTCGGCCTCGACGCGCTTGACCTTGCCGACGTTGACGCCCGCGATCCGCACCGGGGAGTTGGGCCGGATCGAGTTCGCCGACTCGAACACCGCTTGGATCTCGAAGCCGCGCGTGAACGGGATGTCCTTGGTGAAGCCGAGGAAGGTCCCCGCGGTGATTACGATGACGGCGACGGCCCCGACGAGCAGGACGCTCGGTCCCCGGCGCTGGCTGCGGCGGCCCGGCGCCATTACTCCTCGGCCTCCTCGGCGGCCTGCCGCTCGGCTTCCTCGCGCTGGCGGCGCAGCGGCTCACCGGTCAGCTCGGTGGTCCCGAGCTGCGCGCCGGGCACGTTGCCGACGACCGCCCGGCCGGGCAGCCAGGGCTCGTTGCCGGCCTCGCACTCGTCCGTCTGGCCCGGGGCGCCCGTGTTCGGGTACGGGTTGGAGTGCAGGAAGTTCTCCGGGCCGCCGCCGCCGTTGGCCGGGCCCGTCGCCGGGGAGCCCTCGTTGTTGGGCCCCCTGCCGAGCTTGTCGGGGTCCAGGGCGATGACGTTGAAGCGCTGCCACGTGCCCCGCGAGTCGCCCTCGGAGAGGAGCGAGGAGGCGTTGCGCAGCAGCAGCGTCACGTAGTTGCACTTGGTCTGCGTCGGGGCCAGGAAGTCGAGCGTCGGGCGCAGCGACTCGACGGTTCCCGTGAGCCGCCGGACGCCGCGCGGGGCCTGCGGGTCCTCGGCGAAGGCCTGGATCGTGCGGAACACCGGCTCGAGCCGCCGGTTGAGCTGCGGCGAGCGGGCGAGCGCCGGCGTGCCGGCCGTCAGCGCGCCCGAGAGGTCCGGCGT
>CALMNS010000543.1 GCA_937871635.1 uncultured Solirubrobacter sp. | reverse complement strand
CGGAGGCGCTCGCCGCGCTCGAGCGGGAGGTGGCCTCCGCCGAGCGCCGCGTGGAGCGGCGGCGGGCCGCGCTCCCCGGCCCGATCACCTATCCGCCTGAGCTCCCGGTCGCCGCCCGGCGGGACGACCTGCTGGCCGCCATCCGCGACCACCAGGTCGTCGTCGTGGCCGGCGAGACCGGCTCGGGCAAGACGACCCAGCTGCCCAAGCTCTGCCTCGAGCTAGGACGGGGGATCCGCGGGACGATCGCCCACACCCAGCCGCGGCGGATCGCGGCGCGGACCGTCGCCGAGCGGATCGCGCACGAGCTCGGCACGCCGCTCGGCGAGGCGGTCGGCTACGCGGTGCGCTTCACGGACCGGACCCGCGAGGACACCCTCGTCCGCCTCTGCACGGACGGGCTCCTGCTGGCCGAGCTGCGCCGCGACCCGCTCCTGCGCCGCTACGACACGGTGATCGTCGACGAGGCCCACGAGCGCTCGCTCAACGTCGACTTCCTGCTCGGCTCTATCGCGCGGATCCTGCCGCAGCGGCCGGACCTCAAGCTGATCATCACCAGCGCGACGATCGACCCCGACCGCTTCGCCCGCCACTTCGACGGCGCGCCGGTGGTCGAGGTCTCCGGCCGGACCTACCCCGTCGAGGTCCGCTACCGACCGCTGACGATCGAGGCGGGCGAGGACGAGGGCGGCGGCGAGGCCGGCGCGGAGCCGGAGGAGCGCGACCAGACCGACGCGATCGGCGACGCGGTCGACGAGCTCCTCCGCGAGCGGCGCGGCGACGTCCTCGTCTTCCTCTCGGGCGAGCGCGAGATCCGCGACACCGCCGAGGCGCTCGCCCAGCGGCTGCCCGGCAGCGTCGAGATCCTCCCGCTCTACGCGCGGCTCGCCGCCTCCGAGCAGGACCGGGTCTTCCGCCGGCGCGACTCGGGGCCGCGCGTCGTGCTGGCCACGAACGTCGCCGAGACCTCGCTCACGGTGCCGGGCATCCGCTCCGTGGTCGATCCGGGGACCGCGCGGATCAGCCGCTACTCGGCCCGCCTGAAGGTGCAGCGGCTGCCGATCGAGCCGGTCTCCCAGGCCTCGGCCGACCAGCGCAAGGGCCGCTGCGGGCGGACGTCGGACGGCATCTGCATCCGGCTCTACTCCGAGGCGGACTTCGAGGCCCGGCCCCGCTACACCGATCCGGAGATCCTGCGGACGAGTCTCGCCGCGGTCATCCTGCAGATGGCGGTGGCGAACCTGGGCGACGTCGAGGACTTCCCGTTCCTCGACCCGCCCGACCGCCGGCAGGTCCGCGACGGGCTCAACCTGCTCGGAGAGCTCCAGGCGTTCGACGACGCGCGCCGGCTCACGCCGCTCGGGCGCCGGCTCGCCCAGCTGCCGATCGACCCGCGCCTGGGCCGCATGGTCCTCGAGGCCGACGCGGCCGGCTGCGCCGAGGAGGTGGTGGTGATCGCCGCGGCGCTGTCGATCCCCGATCCGCGCGAGCGCCCGCAGGAGCACCGCGCCCAGGCCGACCAGCTCCACGCCCGCTTCGCCGACGACCAGTCGGACTTCCTCGCCTTCCTCAACCTCTGGCGCCACCTGACGACCCAGCGCTCGGAGCTGTCGGGCAACCAGTTCCGCAAGCGCTGCAAGGCGGAGTACCTGCACTACCTGCGCATCCGCGAGTGGCAGGACCTCGTGGGCCAGCTCTCCGAGGCGGCGCGCTCGGTCGACGTCGGCTTCAACCAGCAGCCGGCCGAGCCCGAGACGATCCACCGCGCGCTGCTCGCCGGGCTGCTCTCCCACCTCGGCCTGCGCGACGCGAGCCGCCGGGAGTACGCCGGCGCCCGCGGCGCCCGCTTCGCGCTGTGGCCGGGCTCGACGCTCGCCCGCCGGGGCCCCGCCTGGGTGATGGCCGCCGAGCTCGTGGAGACCTCCCGCCTCTGGGGCCGGACGAACGCGAAGGTCGAGCCCCGCTGGATCGAGCCGCTCGCCGAGCACCTGCTCAAGCGCACCTACGACGAGCCGCGCTGGGACCGCCGCCGCGCCTCCGTGGTGGCCACGGAGCGCGCGACGCTCTACGGCCTTCCGGTCGTCGCCGGGCGGACCGTGCCCTACGGGCGCATCGATCCCGTCCTCTCGCGCGAGCTGTTCATCCGCCGCGCGCTCGTGGAGGGCGACTGGGACACCCGGCACGCCTTCCTCGCGCGCAACCAGACGACCGCCGAGGAGGTGCTCGCGCTCGAGGACCGGGTCCGGCGGCGCGACCTACTCGTCGACGACCAGCAGCTCTACAAGCTCTACGCGAGCCGGATCCCGGAGACGGTCATCTCCGGGCGCCACTTCGATCGCTGGTACAAGGACGCCCGCCGGCGCGAGCCGGAGATCCTCACCTTCTCCCACGCCGAGCTCACCACCGCGGCGGCGCAGGAGGCGGACGACCCGCACGGCCGCCCGACCCGCTGGAAGCAGGGCGAGCTGGTCCTCCCGCTGAGCTACCGCTTCGAGCCGGGGGCGCCCGACGACGGGGTGACGGTGCACGTCGGGCTCGACGACCTGCCGCGCCTCACCGCCCGCGGCTTCGACTGGCTCGTCCCCGCGCTACGCGAGGAGCTCCTGACCGCGCTCATCCGCGGGCTGCCCAAGGAGGTGCGCCGCCGGCTCGTGCCGGTGCCCGAGACCGCCCGCGCCGCGCTCGAGCGGGTCACGCCG
>CALMNS010000542.1 GCA_937871635.1 uncultured Solirubrobacter sp. | reverse complement strand
GGCGTTCGCCGCGGCTCGCGCGCCGCGCGTGCTGTCGCGCGCCGCTGCCCCGGCGTTGCGCGAGCAGGTGGAGGCCGCGATGGCGCAGGCGGTTCGCCCCGCGGGCTACCGCATGGCCGCCGAATCGCTGGTTGCGACGAACCACACGCACGAGCTCGGGGCGATCGCCGCGCCGACGCTCATCCTGGCCGGTCTCGACGACCGGGTCACCGGGGAGCCGGAGGCCCGGCGCCTGGCCGCGGGCCTCCCCGGCGCGCGCCTCGTCCTGCTGCCCGAGGCCGGGCATCTCGTCAACCAGGAGGCGGCGCAGGCGGTCAACCGGGAGCTGCGTGCGCTCTGGGACCACGCCGAATCCGCCGATTCACGCGAAGGAGAGCCAGCATGAGCCGCGAGATCCTGGCGTCGGTTGACCCTGACAACGGGTCGGTCCCGATCGCCCTGTTCCACGACGACGCCATCTACCAGCGGGAGCTCAGACGGGTCTTCGCGACCTCCTGGCTCTACCTCGGCCACGAGAGCGAGGTCCGCGAGGTCGGCGACTACATCACCGCCGCGATGGGCGAGGACCCCGTCGTTCTCGTCCGGTCGGCCGACGGGCTGCGAGCCTTTCTCAACGCGTGCCGCCACCGCGGGGCCAAGGTCTGTCGCGCGGAGAAGGGCACCACGCGCGCGCTGCGCTGCCCCTACCACGGCTGGACCTACAACCTCGACGGCGAGCTGTTCGGCGTGCCGCGCCGGCACACGGCCTACTTCCACGAGCTCGCCCTCGACGCGCTCGGCCTCGTCGAGGTCGCCCAGCTCGACACGGTGCACGGGCTGGTCTTCGCGACGTGGGATGCGCAGGCGCCGTCGCTGCGCGAGTACCTGGGGGACTTCCTCGTCTACCTCGACCTCATGCTCGCGCGGTCGCCCGGTGGCGTCGAGGTGATCGGCGGCGTCCACAAGTGGTCCATGGAGACCAACTGGAAGATCCCGGCCGAGAACTTCTGCGGCGATCAGTACCACTTGAGCACGACCCACGCCTCGAGCGTGGAGGTGGGCCTGCGCAACAAGGTCACCGAGCACGGGCACACGATCCACGTCGAGGGTGGTCACTCGCTCGTGCGTGAGCGCGGCGGCGCCCAGGCCGGCAGCGCCGCGGTCACGGAGTACACCCGCTACGTCGAGGAGGTCCGTGAGCGCGTCGCGCGAGAGCGGGGAGCGGCCGCTGCGGAGTTCGTCCCGATCGGCGTGGGCACGATCTTCCCGAACCTCTCGTTCATGGACAGCGTGCGCTTCCGCACCCTGCGCATCTGGCAGCCGCGCGGGCCGCACGGCGTCGACGTCAGCTCCTGGTGCCTGGTCGATGCCGAGCTCCCGTCCGAGCTCAAGCAGGCCGCGATGCGCCAGTACATCCTCTCCTTCGGGCCCAGCGGCATGTTCGAGCAGGACGACGGCGAGATCTGGACCTCGATCGCCGAGGCGACCTCGGGCTACGTCGGTCGGCAGCTGGGGTTCAACTACGCCATGGGGCTCGGCCATGAGCTCCCCGTCGCGGAGGCATTCGGGATCGACATGCCCGGCGTGGTGGGGGAGTCGTTCATGACGGAGGCCAACCACCGCGGCTTCTACCGCCACTACAAGCGGGTGATGGCCGGATGAACGGGGACCGGGAGCCCCGGAGGTTCCCCGACCCCGGGCCCGCGGTGTGGGCCGAGGTCGAGGCGCTCTACCGGCGGGAGTGCGTCCTGCTGCAGGCCGGCCGGTACCGCGAGTGGGTCGGCCTCTTCACCCCGGACATCAGCTACCGCGCCCCGGTCGTGCGGGTGGCGGACACGCGCGAGGGTATGGTCGCCGCCGAGGAGGAGCTCGCCTACTACGACGACGATCACGAGACCCTCACCCTGCGGGCCGAGAAGATGTCGCTCACCCTCTCGTGGACCGAGTTCCCACCGTCGCGGGTGCGCTACTTCGTCTGGCCGCTCGAGATCGAGCGGATCGAGGCCACAGAGATCCGCGTCACGAGCAACTTCCTCGCCTACCAGACCCGGCTCGACCACCGGGAGCACCTCTTCTTCGGCGAGCGCGAGGACGTCCTGCGCATGGACGGTCCGAGCCCCCTCGTCGCACGGCGGCGGATCGTCCTGGACCGCAGCCGACTTGCGTCCGAGAACATCAGCCTCTTCTTCTAGGGAGCCCCCATGACCGACCCCACGAGCAACGCCCCGACGCCGGGCTCCGGCCTGCGGATTAGCAACGAGTTCGCGCTGATCGAGCTCAGCGTCGACGAGGCGGCCAATGGCAGCCGGCTCCGGATCTCCTCCGGGCGGACCGGCCGCTCCGCGCTGCTCGACCCCATGGCGCTTGAGGTGCTCACCTGGCTGCCGGTCAGCGAGATCATCAAGCACCTCTCGACCCCGTTCGGCCCGGAGGAGGCCGACCTCACGCCGGCGGGGTTCCTCGCCGCCCGCGAGGCCGAGGGCGAGCCGCGCGGCACCGCGGGGGGCCCGGAGGACGGTCCCGCGGTGCCGGGGCGCGCCTGATGGCGCTGCGCAAGGTCGTCCACGCCGACCTCCACGTCGAGGACCTCGACGCGGAGGTCGACTTCTCCGTCCGGGTCCTGGGGCTCGAGGAGCTCGCCCGGGAGGGGAAGCAGGTCCACCTCGGGCTGGTGCCCGGGCGGGCCCAGCTCACCCTGACCGAGGGCGGGACCGGTCTTCGGTCGTTCTGCCTCGGCGCCGACACCGGCGGGGACCTCGCGTCGCTGCGCCGGCGCCTGGAGGCCGACGGGGTGCCCTGCCGGGAGCTTGCCGATCCCTTTCCCGGCACGCCGCTCGCCCTGGAGCTCACCCTCGGCGCCGTCCGGGTGGTCCGCGTCGCGCCGCAGCCGGATGAGGCGCTCTACTCGACGCCGGTCGACGGGCCGCGCCCGCCGCGACGCGGGGTCGCGCCGGCTGATCTCGATCACGTGACGCTCGGCGTTCGCGACGACGCCGCGATGCGCGCCGAGGTGGCCGCCCTCCGTACGGCGCTCGGGATGCGGGTCTCCGACGTCATCGAGGGGGCCGGCGGCGACTGGCTCGCCTGCTGGACCCGGCTCGGCGCCCAGCACCACGACGTGGGGCTGCTGCGCTGTGGGCCGCAGGACACCCTGCACCACCTGGCCTGGCGGCTCGACGGAGCCGACCACCTCAAGGTCGCCGCCGACGAGCTGGCCCGCGCGGGGGTCGAGCTCGAGACGGGGATCGGCCGGCACGGCGTCGGCGGCAACCTCTACGCGTACTTCCGCACCCCGGGCGGCAACCGGTACGAGCTCTCGGCGGAGATGCCGCTCCTCCCGGGCGACCGGGAGACGCCGCTCGTGCGCCGCGCTGACGCCTTCAGCGCGTTCAGCGCCTGGGGCATCGCGCGTCCGGCGAGCTTCTCGGCGGGCTCTTGACCTCCAGCGTCCGAACGAGAGGAACCCGATGATCCTGGTGCACCACGACGAGCAGCGCTGGGAGGAGTGGCGCCCCGGGGTGCGCTCTCGCGCCTGGGCGACGGCGGCGACCGGCGCGCTGCAGATGCGGCTCGCCGAGCAGGTGCTCGAGCCGGGGACGGGCGCCCCGACGCACTGGCACTACTTCGAGGAGAACATCACCGTCCTCGCCGGCCGCGCCCGGCTGTGGGTGGGCAGCGAGCGCTGCGAGCTTGGCCCGGCCGCGACGGTCGTGGTGCCCGCCCAGCACCGTCATGGGTTTGACAGCATCGGCGAGGAGCCGCTGCACATCCTCGCGGCGATGTCCTGGCCGATCAACGAGGTGCTCTACGACGGCGACCAGGGGGACGTGGCCCTGCGGGCCGGCGAGGCCGTCGGCGGCGGCGCGCTGCGGCGCGTGGCCACGGTGCGCCGGGAGGTGGAGGGCTGAGCCCGGCGGAGGGGCGGCTCGAGGGTCGGGTCGCGCTCGTCACGGGGGCGGCCTCGGGGATCGGCCGGGCGGTGGCCGGGCGGTTCCTCGACGAGGGCGCCCGCGTCGTCGCGCTGGAC
>CALMNS010000541.1 GCA_937871635.1 uncultured Solirubrobacter sp. | reverse complement strand
GCGCCCTCGGGTTCGCACCCAGCGCCCGGGCCAGCCGCGCGGCCAGCACGCCCCGCGGGGCCACGAAGTCCATGCCGCCGAAGCTCTCGACGAACGCGTCGCGGGCGGCGTGGTCGCCGGGGACGCGGTCGTCGAGCAGCGGCACCCAGCGGTCGCCCACGTAGGCGCCGTAGCCCGTCCGGTTGCAGCGCTCGTCGCCGATCTGCAGCACCCGGAACGGGATGCGCGACCCCGTGCCGCGCTGGATCTCCTCCCACACCCGGTCGGAGGTCACCTGGTCGTAGTCGTCCTTCCAGCGGTTCGTGTTGCCGACCGCGGCGGCCGGCTGGAAGGAGCACATCCGGAAGCCCATGGCCCGCGTGGCGCGGACCACCTCGGCGACCTGCCCCAGGTTGCGCGGCGTCACCGTCATGTTGTGGGCGAGGTAGCTCGTCACCCCGTGCTCGCGCTCCAGGCGGGCGAACAGGTCGCAGAACGCCTGCCGGTGGGGGTGGAGCTCGGCCTCGTCGCGGACGCGCTTGATGCCGCGGCGCCCGAACATCATCGAGTCGAAGTGCCCCGCGAAGGACAGGTGGGCGAACCGCGGCCGCCCCGTCGCTGGGTCGAGCGCCAGCGCCTCGAGGTACTCGTAGTCGAAGTCCCCGTGCGACATGGACATCGGCTTGCGCCCGGCGTCGATCATCGCCCGCAGCGCGGCGGCGTGGTCGGCGGGCGAGAGGAGGGTGACCTCCCCGCCGATGAGCTGCGCGTTCTGGCCCGGGCCGCGATGCTCGCGCAGCGTCCGCATCTGGGCGGTGATCTCGGTGACCGCGTGGTCGCCGTCCGTCCGGACCCGGTTGGCGTCCTTTCCGTGGTAACAGGGGGTGCAGGCCAGGTTGCAGCGCGGGAAGACGCCGTGGGTGCCCTCGCAGCCCGCGGTCCGGCGGCCGAGCATCTGCGCCGGCGTCCTGACGTGCGCGGGCAGCTCCTCCCAGCGCCGCGCGAGCGCCGCGGTCAGGTCCGGGTGCTCGGGCCGGGTGGCCAGCTCGAGGTCCCGGAGGCGGTCGGCGACGCGCATCGGTTCTCCACGATAATCGCCCGCATGACCATCGGCATCATCACCGGCTCCGGGACGTACGCGCTGCCCGACTTCGAGGGCTCGGGGCCGGAGCCCGTCGGCACGGACTGGGGGGAGGCGCTCGTCTCCCGCGGGACGTGGGCGGGCGCCGACGTCCTGCACCTCTCCCGCCACGGTGAGGGTCACGTCCGGCTCTCCAACCACGTCGCGCACCGCGCCAACCTGGCCGCGCTGCGGGCGGCGGGGGCCGACGCGGTGATCGCCGTGACGGTCTGCGGCGGGGTCGACCCGACGCTCGACCTCGGCTCGGTCATCTGCTTCGACGACCTCCACTTCGCGGCCAACCGGCTGCCCGGCGGGGAGCTCTGCTCGTTCTTCGCCGAGCCGGGGGATCCGCTGCGCGGGCACTGGATCTACGAGGACCCGTTCTCCCCCTCCCTGCGCGCGGGGCTCCTCGCCGGCGCCGCCGACGCCGGCGTGGAGATCCGCGATGGCGGGTGCTACGGCCACGTCGACGGCCCGCGCTTCAACACCAAGGCGGAGATCCGCGGCCTGGCGGCGTGCGGGGTCACTGCGGTCTCGCAGACGGCGGGGCCCGAGACGGTGCTCGCGGGGGAGCTCGAGTTGCCCTTCGCGCTCCTGGGCTACGTGACGGACTACGCCAACGGGGCGGCGGCGCAGGCGACGCCGGTGTCCACCCTGGTCGAGATGATGGAGCGCTCGACGGGCACCCTCGCGGCGGTCCTCGCGGCGGCGCTGCCGCGGATCGGCGCCGCGGGCGCGCCCTCGCCCACCGGCATGGTCTACCGCTTCGGGCCCGGCGCTAGCGGCGCGGGCGGCGCTTGAGGACGCGCACCCGGTCCGAGACCCGGCCCGCGTAGCGCAGGTCGGGATCGCGGAAGGCGGGCCGGCCGTCGCCGCGCGTCGAGTCCACGAACAGCGAGACGCCGTCGTAGCGCTCGAGGTCGAGGACGGCCTCGCGCAGCTTGGCGAGCGTCTGCGGCCCGTCGTCGAGGGCCGACTCGTCCCCCGAGCGCTCCTCGTCCTCCTCGGTCTCGTCCTCGAGCTCGAGGATCAGCGTGTCGAGGAGCGAGCCGGCCGACGAGTCCGTCTCGACGCCGCGCAGGAAGATCCGGCTCGATCCGCGCTCGAGGTCCGCGGGCAGCCGGAGCGGCACCCGCAGGGTCTCGCGCGGGCCGCGGCGGCGCTGCACGACGAGCCGGGCGCGCACGGTCTGCCCCGGGCGCACGCGGGCGGGGAGCTCGAGGTCGCGCATGTAGGCGATGTCCGCGCCGCGGCGCAGGCGCACCCCGACGTCGAGCCGGTCGACGTGCAGGGCCCGGCCGGTGTAGCCGGCGACCAGGCTCAGCGCCGCCTCGACGTCCGTCGCCGCCGCCTGCGCCACCGCGTTGCCCAGGCCGGTCTCGGCCGCGATGCTGTCGCCCACGTAACGGTTGCAGACCCGCAGCGGACGCGGCAGCTCGCGCAGGTCGAGGGCCATGCACGCGTCGCCGGAGACCCTCGCCGGCGCGCTCTTGAGGATCCCCGTCGCCGTCTGCAGCACGGCGAGCGGCGCGACGAGGGAGGTCAGCGAGGTCCCCAGCGGGTCCTCCACGTCCGTCTCGTCGGCCACGGAGGTCAGGGTGGAGCGCTGCGCCCCCGTGTCCTCGTCGCGCACCGTCACCCGGACCGGTGTCGTCGCCGGCGGCGGCCCCAGCCGCCCGACCACCGCGGTGAGCGCGTCGTTGGTGACCGTTCCGACGTCGTGCGACGGGGCCGCGAGCTTGTAGGTGGTGGCCGCCTCGTCGCCGCCGACGTTGGGGTTGTTGATCACGCGGTAGACGTAGGCGTCCTGGAGCAGGAGGTTGCGGCGGCCGACGGAGTCCAGCTCGTGGCCGAAGGACCAGACCCGGTCGCCGTCCACGTAGGCCACCGTGCCGGTGGCGCCGAGGCTCAGCGCGCCCGAGGAGTAGCCGACCCCCATGGCCGATCCCGGCCGCAGCACCTGGGGCGGGAAGGCCTTGAGCGGCCCGGCCGGGGCCTGCAGCAGGCGCCGGCCGCGCCGGGTCCACGCCCGGTCGAGCGCGGCGACCAGCGGGCGGCTCAGCCCGGAGA
>CALMNS010000540.1 GCA_937871635.1 uncultured Solirubrobacter sp. | reverse complement strand
GACCACGACCTCGGCGGCCGGGGCGCTGGCCGCGGCGCGCGCCTCGTAGCCGGCGCGGGCCGGCCCGTCGACGTGGGTGAGGACCCGGTCGACCTTGAGCAGGCGGGCGACGCCGTCGCGGGCCCTGCGCGGCAGCAGGCCGACGAGCGAGTTGATGCGGCCGATCGAAGGTGGGACGAAGACGTCGAAGCGGGGGGTGCGCAGCGCGTCGAGGACCTCGGCGGCGACCTCCTCGGGCGTGACCATCTTCACCGCCCGGGTGTCGGACAGGCCGTCGGTGAGCTCCGTGCGCACGAGCCCCGGCATCACCACGGAGATCTCCACGCCCGTGCCGCGCAGCTCCGCGCGGACCGCCTCGGAGAGGCCGACCACCCCGTGCTTGCAGGCGCAGTACGTGGCGCCGCCGGCGACGCCGGTCTTGCCCGCCGAGGAGGCGACGTTGACGATGTGGCCCGTGCCGCGGGGGCGCATGCGGCGCATGGCCTCCTTGGTGCCGTGGATGACGGCGTGGAGGTTGATCTCGAGCTGGCGGATGGCGATCGCGTCGTCCTCCTCGTCGAACGGCCCGAGGGACATGATCCCCGCGTTGTTGACCAGCACGTCGATCGGCCCGAGCCGGCCCTCGACCTCGTCCAGGAAGCCGGTGAAGGCCGGGCGGTCCGTGACGTCGAGGGGCAGCGCGAGCGTCCCCTGCGCCAGCTCGGACGCGGTCTGCTCGGCCACGGCGAGGTCCACGTCGCCGATCGCCACGCGCGCGCCCTCGCGGACGAGCCCCTGGGCGATGGCCCGGCCGATCCCGCGCCCGCCGCCGGTGACGACGACGACTTTGCCGGACAGGGAACGAGGCTGCTTGGCCACTGGGAGGGCTCCTTGGGACGGGCGGGGACCCCGCGGAAGCTACCGAACCGGTGTTCGGTCCGGCCCAGCGCTCAGAGCCACGCTCCGCTCGGCAGGTAGGGCGAGCAGGTCCCCACCTCGCCGCGGCGGAACATCGCGCTGCCGGGCCGGAGCGCGAGACCGGCCTCAAGGAGGACGGGCAGCGCCCACTGCTGACCGGCGTCGAGCCAGTCGACCTCGACCTCGGTGTCCGGCGGGCTCGCGGCCAGCGCCGCTCGCAGGAGGTCCTGGGCAGCGGACGGGTCGAGCGCGGCGAGCAATCGCACGGCACCGTCGCCGATCGCCGCGTAGCCGCGCTCGGGGAGCACGAAGAGGCTCGAGCCCTGTTCGAGCGAGACCTCGATGTCCGGGCCATGCGCCGCGCCGCGGACGACGCGGTCGACACGCTCCATCAGCGGGCGGTCCTCGAGACCGCCCGGGCGGACCGTGGACGGCCAAGCGGGGCGCCGACGCATTGGACCGCTCGCCTCGAGCACCGGATGCACCGCGAAGCCGGCGCGGGCGTAGAGGCGCAGGGCTCGAGGATCCTTGGAGGAGAGGATGATCGCGCCGCGGGCGCCGTCGGCGGTGGCCAGCGCGGCCGCAAGCAGGCGGGACCCCGTCCCGCGCGACTGGGTGCCAGGATCCACGGCCAGCAGGGAGAGCCCCCACAGTCCTTCCCGGCGCAGGGCGAGGGCCGCGCCCTCGAGGGTCCCGTCCGACCGCTCGGCCACGACGGCGCCGTCCGGGTCGGTCTCGATCAGGTGCGTGATGCGCAGCAGAGCGCCCCGACGCCGCTCCGGCGTCTCCGGCGGCTCCGGGTACAGCTCGCCGAACGACCGTCGCGCCAGCTCGTGCACGGCCGGCGCGTCGTCCGCGCGCATCGGCCGCAGCGACGCGACCGCGCTCACCGGATCCGGGCGAAGCGCTGCACGGCGGCCATCAGCTCGTCGAGCTTGGCGGCGGCCTGGGCGTCGTCAGAACCCTCGACGGCCTCGGCGACGCACCCGCGGACGTGGCCGTCCAGCACGCGGATGGCGACCTGCTCGAGGGCGGTCTGGACCGCGGCGACCTGGGTGAGGATGTCCACGCAGTAGGCGTCCTCCTCGACCATGCGCTGGAGCCCCCGGACTTGCCCCTCGATCCGGCGCAGGCGGTTGTGCACGGCCTTGGCGTCGGCGATCATCGAACCGGACGATACCCCACCGGGGTACCCGAGGGCTTCTATCCTGGCCGGCGATGGCGAGTCGACAGGAAGAGAAGGAGCGCAAGCGCCAGGAGCGCCTCGAGCGAGAGGCGGCCGAGGCGCGGGCGGCGAGCCGGCGCAAGCGGGTGCGTCTCGTGGGAAGCGCGGTGCTCGGGGTGGCCGCGCTCGCGGCCGTGGCGATCGCCCTGGTCGTCGGGCTGGGCGGCGACGACGATCCCGACGGTCCCAAGGCGCCGCCGGCGAGCACCAACGCGGCCGCGAAGCTGCCGCCGGCGAGCGAGACCGATCTCCGGGCCGCCGCCGAGACCGCCGGGTGCGAGCTCACCAACCCCAGGTACGAGGGCGCCAACCACGAGGAGCGCACCTTCACCGCATCCGACTATCGGACGAACCCGCCCACTTCGGGTGACCACACGCCCAACTGGTACGAGGACGGGATCTACGAGCCGGGGACGACGCCGGACCTCGGTCAGCTCGTCCACACCCTCGAGCACGGGCGCATCGACGTCCAGTACCGGCCGGGCACCGACGCGGAGACGGTCGCCCAGCTCGAGGCCTTCGTCGGCGAGAACGAGGGCTACCACATGGTCATGTTCGAGAACACGACGAAGATGCCCTACGCGGTCGCCGCGACGGCCTGGACCCATTCGCTGACCTGCGAGCAGATGCGGCCCGAGGTGTTCGACGCCCTGCGGACCTTCCGCGACGAGTACCTCGACAAGGGGCCCGAGAAGATCCCCTAGGCGCGGCTTCGGCCGGCGGGCGCGTGCGCCCGTGCCTGCTTCGGCGTTGAGGCGGGACGGAGGTCAACGGCTTCAGTAAGCGAGGCGGGGGAGGGTGCACAATCCACCCCTCGGCGCTCGAAGCGACGCCAGGGGTGGATTCATGCCGCCAGGGTGGGATCGATCCACCCCTCGCGGGGCCGCAACGACACGAGGGGTGGATCGTGCACCCCGTCCCGATCCGCCAACGGCGGCCCGGGTCGCCGCGGACTCCTTCGCACCCTCACCCGAGCGCCGTTGACGTCCGCTCCGCCTCAACGCCGAACCGCCCACGGGAGCACGCGCCCACGCCACCCACCCCGGCAACGCGCGGGGGGCTACGCCCGCCAGCCGCCGGTCTCGCCGCGGTAGAGCCCGTGGCCGCCGAGGATGATCCGGAGGGTGAGGACGAGGACGCGCAGGTCGAGCCGCAGCGACGCGCGCTCGATGTACTCGAGGTCGAGCTCGATCCGCTCGTGCCAGGGCAGCGACGCGCGGCCATGGACCTGGGCCCAGCCCGTGATCCCGGGCCGCACCGCGAGCCGGCCCCGCTGGCGCTCGGTGTACTGGTCGACCTGGATCTGCACGGTGGGGCGCGGGCCGACGAGGGACATCTCGCCGCGCAGGACGTTGACGAGGTTGGGCAGCTCGTCGAGGGAGGTCCGGCGCAGCAGGGTGCCGACGCGGGTGATGCGATCGTCGCCCTCGTCCACCGCGAGCCCGGCGCCCATGGTCTCGGCGCCGGCGACCATCGTCCGCAGCTTGTAGACCTCGAAGGGGCGGCCGTCGCGGCCTACGCGCCGCTGCCGGTAGATCGGGTGGCCCGGCGACTCGAGGCGGATGGCCAGGGCGGCGAGCCCGAGGACGGGCGCGCCGGCGGCGAGGGCGACGCCGGCGACCGCGACGTCGAGGACGCGCTTGCCCCGGTACTCGCCGGGGCTCACCGCGTCCCCTCGGCCGCTTCCCAGCCGGCGGGGGTGCCGTGGCGGAGCCAGTCGTAGAGCCCGGCGGCGATGGACGCGGTGGTCAGGACGTAGTAGCGCGCGAGCAGCAGGGGGC
>CALMNS010000539.1 GCA_937871635.1 uncultured Solirubrobacter sp. | reverse complement strand
CGGCTCAGAAGCGCAGCTCGGCGACCATGCCGCCGGCCGGGTCGGGGGTGGCGAGCGGATCGAGCACGAGGCGCTGCACGGTACGCGGCGCGAGCGGGTCGAGCACGTCGGAGGTCTGGCCGGTGTCCCGGGGCCCGGCCGCAGGCGCCGGGACCGACGTGCTCACGCCTGGCTGGGAGCGCGGCCTGCACCCCGCCCGGCGACGGCGTTGTAGAGCGCGAGCAGGAGCAGCGCACCACCGATCGCGATGATCCAGGTGCCGATGCTGAAGAAGCTCGAGATCCCGCCGAGGCCGACCGCAGAGGCCACCAAGCCACCGAGGACGGCGCCGAGGACACCCACGACGAGGGTGCCGAGCAGCCCGCCGGGCTCATGACCCTTGTGGATGGCCTTGGCGATGGCCCCGGCGATCAGGCCGAGGAGGACGAAACCGAGAATGCCCATGGAAGGCGTCTCCTTTACGTGGGGGACAATGCCTGAGGCAGAGTGCCGCGCCCGGGACCCGCCGACGATGAGTGCAGGCCTCCATCCCGGACCGGGTTGCCACCCATTCGCGCACCCTGGGGGACCGGCGCCGATCGCGCTCTGACCCGGGCCTCCATGGCCCCCGACTGCATGCCGCCGGGGTCGCGGATGGAGCGAGGCCTCCATGGCGGCCGTGCCATGGTGCGCGGAGACTCGGGGCATGCGGACTCTCGCCCTCCGGTGCTCGGCTCTCCTCGCCGTGCTCTCCGTCGCCGCGGGGCTCTCAGACGCCGGAGTCGCCGCGGCGGCCGAGCGTCCCCCTGCGGCAGTGGTCTCGATCGAGCTGTCCGGGACGATCGACCCGGCGACGGCGAGGTGGGTGGAGACGGCGCTCGCGGAGGCCGCCGAGGAGCGGCGGGCGCTGGTCGTCCTGCGCGTCGACACCCCGGGCGGCCTGGACAGCTCGATGCGCGACATCGTGCGGGCGATCGGCACCAGCGACGTGCCGGTGGTCGCCCACGTCTTCCCCGGCGGAGCGCGTGCCGCCTCCGCCGGGCTCTTCGTCGTGCTCGCCGCCGACGTCGCGGCGATGGCCCCGCAGACGAACATCGGGTCGGCCACACCGGTGAGCTTCGGTGGCGGGGAGCCCGACGAGGTCCTCGGCCGCAAGATCGAGAACGATGCGGTCGCCTACGTCCGCGCGCTCGCGGAGGTCCGGAACCGCAACGCCGACCTCGCCGAGCGGATGGTGCGCGACGCGGTGAACGTCACGGCGCGCGAGGCCGAGGCACGCGGGCTCGTCGACCTCGTCGCCGGCGACGAGCAGGGGCTGCTCGAGCGGCTCGACGGCTTCCAGGTCAGCGGCCCGCGAGCACGGACGCTCGACACGGACGGGGTCCGCGTCGAGCGGCGCGACATGCCGCTCCAGTACGAGGTCCAGCAGCTCCTGGTCAACCCCACGGTGGCCTACGTGCTGCTGCTGGGCGGGCTGCTCGGCATCGTGCTCGAGATCGTCAGCCCTGGAGTCGGCGCCGCCGGGCTTTTCGGCGCGGTCGCCCTGGTCCTCGGCCTCTACGGCACGGCGCAGCTCCCGGTGACCGCCGCCGGGATCGTCCTGCTGGTCCTGGCCGTGGGCTTCATCGTGGGCGAGACGCAGGCCGCGAGCTTCGGCGTCCTCGGCATCGCCGGCATCGCCGCGCTGGTGGCCGGCGGGCTGCTGCTCTTCGACACGGACTCCGACGCGCTGGCGGTCTCGGTGCCGATCGCGGCGGCGAGCGGTGCCCTGCTCGGCGGCTTCACCCTGTTCGCCGCGTCGAAGGCGATGTCGGCACGCAGCGCCCCGCCCCGATCGGCGGCCGGCGACCTCGTCGGGTCCCTGGCGACCGTGCGCTCCGCGCTCGATCCCGAAGGCCACGTGTACGCCCAGGGCGCGTTGTGGCGCGCCCGCGTGGCCGAACGTGGCGGTGGCGGCCCTCGCGTCGCAGCGCCGGCCGGCAGCCACGTGCGCGTCGATGCCGTCGAAGGCCTGACCTTGATCGTCCACCCCGAACCCAAGGAGCTCCCGTGAACGTCCTGACCGGCGTCGTGATCGTCGTCGCCTTCCTCGTCACCCTGCTGCTCATCTCGGCGATCCGCATCCTGCGCGAGTACGAGCGCGGCGTCGTCTTCCGCCTCGGCCGCCTGCTCGGCGAGAAGGGACCCGGGCTCATCCTGCTGATCCCGCTCATCGACAAGATGGTCCGCGTGGACCTCCGCACCATCACCCTCAACGTCCCGCCGCAGGAGGTGATCACGCGCGACAACGTCCCGGCGCGGGTCAACGCCGTCGCCTACTTCCGGATCGTCGGATCGGTCAACTCGGTGATCAACGTCGAGGACTTCCTCCGCGCGACGTCGGAGATCTCGCAGACCACCCTGCGCTCCGTGCTCGGCAAGGCCGACCTCGACACGCTGCTCGCCGAGCGCGAGCGCCTCAACGAGGAGCTTCAGCGGATCATCGACGAGCAGACCGAGCCATGGGGGGTCAAGGTCGCCGTCGTCGAGATCAAGGACGTCGAGATCCCGGCCGACATGCAGCGTGCCATGGCCCGGCAGGCCGAAGCGGAGCGCAACCGACGCGCGCGGGTCATCAACGCCGAGGGCGAGTTCCAGGCCGCCGAGAAGATCTCCGAGGCGGCCACCGTGATCGGCCGGAATCCCGCCGGCCTCCAGCTGCGCTACCTGCAGACGCTGGGTGACCTCGGGATCAACCAGAACACCACGGTCGTCTTTCCGGTGCCCATGGAGCTGATGAAGGCGTTCGATGCGCTCGGCGGCGACGGGTCCGCGGGTAGGTCGGGTGAGGACGCGCCCGCCGCCGCGTCCCTCCAGGAGTCCGGCGCGTGACGGCGGATCGCGGCCCCGTCCTCCCTGACCGCCGAGCCGCGTGAACCGCCGGCCCGAGGGGCACGCTCCCTTCCCCCCGATCGAGGATCTCGCCCTCCTCGCCGACGGTGAGACGACCGCGCTCGTCGACCCGAGCGGCGCGATCGAGTGGCTCGCGGCCCCGCGCTGCTGATCGGGCTCATGGGCTTCCTGCCGCCCGAGGACGACCGCGTACGAGCCACCGTCCTGGCGGTCGCCGAGGAGCTCACCGAGGAGGGCCTCGTGCTCCGCTACCGGCCCGGCGAGACCGGCGACGGCCTCGCCGGCGAGGAGGGCGCGTTCGTCATCTGCTCGTTCTGGCTCGTGTCGGCGCTCGTCGAGATCGGCGAGCTCGACCGGGGCCGCGACCTGTGCCGCCGGCTGCTCGAGCACGCGTCGGAGCTCGGGTTGCTCGCCGAGCAGGTCGACCCCTCGAGCGGGCGGCACGTCGGCAACACGCCGCAGGCGTTCTCGCACCTCGCGCTCGTCAACGCGCTCATGCACATCATCCGGGCCGAGGCGGCTGAAACCGACACCGGGCGGTTCGTCGCGGCGCACCCGTCGGGGGTGCGGCGGGGGTGAGCGGCACGGGCGTCGGCGTCGGCTTTCACGCCTCGCACGAGGAGCTCGGACCGGCGGCGGCTCTGATGGCGGCGTCCGGACCCGTGTGGTCAGAACGCCGTCTCACCGGGCCGCTCCGCGGCCGGCGGCGCGTGACCGAGGATCGCATCCTCGTCCTCGGCGGCGAAGACGTTGAGGCCGAGCCGGTCGGAGATCTCCCTGCAGACGCTCACGCCGCGAACGCTGTTGCCGTACGCGTCGAGGCCCGGCGAGTAGACGCCGATGCCCATCTTCCCCGGCACGACGGCGAGGATGCCGCCGCCCACCCCGCTCTTGGCCGGCACGCCGACCTCGTAGGCCCACGCACCCGCGGCGTCGTACATCCCGCAGGTGTACATCACGCTCAACAGGTCGCGGATCCGCCCGCGGGGCAGCGCGCGCTGTCCGGTGAAGGGATTGCAGCACCCGTTGGCCAGGGTGGAGCCCATGACCGCGAGCTGCGCGCAGGTGACGTGGACGGAGCACTGCCGCAGGTAGAGCGCCAGCAGCTCCTCGACGTCCCCATGGAGCATGCCCTCGGCCCGCATGAGGTACGCCGTAGCCCGATTGCGGTCGGCGGTGCGCAGCTCCCGCTCGAAGGTGCCGGAGTCGGCCTCGAGGTCATCGGTGCCGGCACAGGCGCGCAGGACGCCGAGGATCCGCTCCATCTTCCGCCCCGCGTCCGCGCCGCGAACGAGGTCGGTGGTCACGAGCGCCCCCGCGTTGACCATGGGGTTGTGGGGCCGGTGGTGGCGCTCGTCGAACACGATGGAGTTGAAGGCGTCGCCGCTGGGCTCGACGCCCACCCGCGCCAGGATCGCGTCCCGGGGATGGTCGGCCAGCGCCAGCGCGTACGCGAAGACCTTCGATATCGACTGCAGCGGGAAGGGGACCGCATGGTCGCCGGCCCGGTAGAGCATCCCGTCGACCGTGGCGAGGCAGACCGCGAATCGCTCGCGCTCCCGACCGGCCTCCGCGGGCGGGTAGTAGCCGCGTCCTGACTCGTAGTAGCGGTCGAGCCGCCGCTCGTCCACGGGGAGGTGCCGCTCGTAGAGCTCCTCCAGCCGCCGGGTGATCTGCCGGTCGATCTCAGGCGTGGGCATGGGTGGGCAGGTCCCTCTGGGGCTCAGGCGCGACCCGCCTGGACGAGCCGGGGATCCAGCCGGCGCAGCTCCTCGACGGGGCGGATCGATCGGGCGGCGGTGCCGCTCGCGAGAGCACGATCTGCCCCTCGGTGATGTAGCCCGTGAGGTCGGGGATGGGATGCGTGATGTCGTCGTCGGGCATGGAAACGACCATGACCTGGGTCAAGGTTCGGGATCGTCCGTGGATCCGGCCGGCGCGCTCGAACAGCGACGCGAGGTCGGTGTACATGTAGCCCGGATACCCGCGACGGCCGGGGACCTCCTCGCGCACCGCCCCGACCTCCCGCAGCCCCTCGCAGTGTCTGGTGATGTCGGTGAGGACGACGAGCACGTGGCGGCCCAGCTCGAAGGCGAGGTGCTCCGCGACCGTCAGCGCGGCGCGAGGGAGTGAGCAGCCGTTCGATGGTCGGGTCGTCGGCCAGGTCGAGCAGGAGCATGGTCCGCTCGAGGGCGGCGCTCTGCGCGAGCCGGGTTCGGAAGAAGTCGGCCTGGCGGCGCGTGATGCGCGGCCAGGCCGTCGATCGCCGACACCCCCGTCTCGATTAAAGTCCGACGGCTTGGCGCGGGTGACCGGGTTCAGCGGCGCGCCCTTGACGTCGCGCTCGAGGGACGTCGCGGGTGGCGGTCCGCCGTCCAGCGGGCGGCCAAGGCCGTCGAGCACGCGACCGACGAGCTCAGGGCCGACGCCGATCCGCGCCGTCCGGCCGTGGGCGCGGACGGCGATCTCCTCGACGTCGAGGCCGCGGGTGCCCTCGAGGATCTGGACGACCATCCGGTCGCCGTCGAGCTCGAGGATCCGCCCGTGGCGCTCGAGGCCGCCGGCCCCCACCACCTCGACGACCTCGTCGAAGCCCACGTCGATGCCGCCCTCCGCGATCACCAGGGGGCCGGCGAGCCGGACGACGGTGCGATGCTCGACCGGGAACCGCCGCGTCATGAGGCGAGCTCCTTCTCGATGGCTTCGATCGCGGCGTCCGCATCGTCCTCGCCCCAACGCCGCATGGCGTCGAGCGCGTAGAGGCCGTTCGACTGGCTCGCGGTGACCATGAGCGACGCCGCGCTCGCCGAGCGCTTCAACGTCCCCCTCGACCAGGTGCGCGCCAAGCGCGTCGACACGGAGATCGGCGCGTCGAGCGGGCTCCCCAGACGCCCCGGTCTCCTGCGTCGCCTCGTCCGCCGACTTCGCAGTCCGCGCATCGTGAGCATGCCCGGCACTCATCGGCGGTGATTCGCCCAGTACGGCCGACCCGGGAGTAGCTGCGGAGTCGCGGACCGGCGCGGTCGCTCGAGCTGCTCGCCGAGGCGCAGGGCTCCCTCGCCGTTGGTCTACACGCTGACGCCAACCCACCGTCCCAACCCGCGTCCGGCGCTGCATCACTAGCTTGTCGCGACCTGAACGCGGCTCTTGCCGTCGTCGCCCAAGCAACAGGATGAGGGGGAGCGGTGAGCGCAGTGTTTCTCGTCGGGGTGGATTCGAGCGCCGCCTCCTCCCGCGCGGCCGTGTTCGTCACCGAGCGCGCTCGGGCCGAGCGGGCGGCCGTCGTCGTCGCTCACGTCGTGCCGTGGTCGCCGTTCGGCGCCACCACGACCGAGGAGAACGAGCGGCGCCACCCGACCCGGGAGGCGGAGCTCGCGCGGGGGAAGCGGGACATCGCGGCACCCGCGGCCGAGGCCATCCGGGTGGTCGGTGTCGATGTCCAAGCCGTCGTCCGCCACGGTCACCCGGCGCAGACGCTCTGCGACCTCGCCGAGGAGCACGAGGTCACCCAGCTGGTCGTGGGTCGCACGGGCGAGACGAGGCTGCGGGCCGCGCTGTTCGGCAGCGTGCCGTCGAGCCTCGTCCAGATCTCGCCCGTGCCCGTGACCGTGGTCCCCTGACGGACCGACGACCCGACCAGGAGCCGCCACATGAACGTTGACGAGAAGATCAACGAGGTCTTCACGCCGATCTCGGACGCGATCCAGAGCGTGATCTTCTACAGCCTCAAGATCGGAGACGCCGAGCTGCCGCTCATCGTCCTCTGGCTCATCGCGGCGGCGGTGCTGTTCACGATCTACTTCGGCGTCATCCAGTTCCGTGGCTTCGGCCACGCCCTCAACCTCGTTGCCGGAAAGTACGACGAGCCCGAGCACATCGGCGAGGTCACCCACTTCCAGGCGCTCGCGACCGCGGTGTCCGGCACCGTCGGGCTGGGCAACATCGCCGGGGTTGCCGTCGCGATAAGCGTCGGCGGGCCCGGAGCGACGTTCTGGATGATCACCGCCGGGCTCCTCGGCATGTGCAGCAAGTTCGCGGAGTGCACCCTTGGCGTGAAGTACCGGCGCGAGAACGACGACGGCAGCATCTCCGGCGGGCCGATGTACTACCTGAGCAGGGGTCTCGCCGCCAAGGGCCTCGGTGGGTTGGGCGCGGTCCTCGCCGTGGTCTTCGCTGTCTGCGCGATCGGCGGCTCGCTGGGGGGCGGCAACATGTTCCAGGCCAACCAGGCCTTCGCCCAGACGAAGGAGGTCACCGGCGGGAGCGACGGGCTGCTCGGCTTCTCGGGCGCCGGCGCGGTGTTCGGCGTCGTCCTCGCGGTCCTGGTCGGCGCCGTCATCCTCGGCGGGATCCGGAGCATCGCCCGGGTGACGAGCAAGCTCGTGCCGTTCATGGCCATCTTCTACGTGACGGCCTGCTTCATCGTGTTCGCCTTCAACCTGGGCTCGATCCCGGACGCGATCGACTCGATCTTCGACGGCGCGTTCACCGCGGCGGGCGTGACCGGCGGCGTCATCGGTGCGCTCATCACCGGCTTTCAGCGGGCCGCCTTCTCCAACGAGGCGGGAGTCGGGTCGGCCGCCATCGCCCACTCGGCCGTCCAGACCAATGAGCCGGTCACCGAGGGGTACGTCGCGCTGCTCGAACCGTTCATCGACACGGTGGTGATCTGCACGATGACGGCGCTCGTGATCGTCATCACCGGCGTGTATCAGCAGGAGGGCGTCGAAGGCGTCGCACTCACCTCGGACGCGTTCAAGTCGGTGATCCCGTGGTTCCCCGCCGTGCTCTCGATCGCCGTCCTGCTGTTTGCCTACTCCACGATGCTCGCCTGGAGCTACTACGGCGCGAAGGCGACGGCCTACCTCTTCAAAGAGAGCCGCCGGGCGGATCTCGCGTTCAAGCTGGTCTTCTGCCTCTTCGTCGTGGTCGGCTCCTCCACGAGCCTCGACCCCGTGATCGGGTTCTCCGACGCGATGATCTTCGCGATGTCGATACCGAACCTCATCGGGGTGTACCTGCTGGCTCCCGTGATCAAGCGCGAGCTCAACAACTACAGAGGCAAGCTCCGCACGGGCGAGATCGCCCCCATCCGCTCGAAGGCGTGAGCGGACGGCGGCCTCGTCAGCGACCAGCGGCGGGGTCTTCTTCGCGGCCGGTGACCCGTAGGCTTCGCCTGCTCCTCGACCCGCGCTGCTGCGCGAGCAGGCGCTCCGCCGCCGCGCCGAACGCCAGCCCGATGACCAGCCAGAGGGTCGCGCTGATCCCCAGCGACGCCAGCCGGAAGCGATAGAGCACGTCGGCCGGGAAGCCGGGCGGCGCCGCGTCCATCGCGGGCAGGATCAGCTGTGCGACGGCGATCACCGCGACGAAGACCCCGCCGGCGACCACGGTGGCGTCCCACGCGCCGAGCCGAGCCGCGAGCCGAGCACGAGCGCGGACGGCGGCCAGGAGGGCGAGGGCCGCGATCGCGATCATGGCGAAGCTCAGCAGCGTGCGCTCGTCGATCGTCGCGGGGTCGCCGACCGCCGGCGGATTGGCCGGGTACTTCGTGAACGGCACGAGGGTGAGGGTCGCGAAGGCGACGACGGCCAGGGCCGCCGCCGTCGATCGGGCCCCGGCGATCCCCACGCGGCCGTACGCGTAGGCGAAGACGAGGGCGAGCAGGCCGCCGAAGCCCACGCCGAGGGCGATCGACGCGGTCAGGAGGCCGATCGTCCGCTGCACGTCCCGGCTGTAGACCTCGACGGCGGCCGGTTCGCCGGCCCGGGCGGCCCGCCGCTCCTGGAACTCGATCGCGGCCTGGACCTGCGGCTCACCGACGAGGAACGCGAACGCGAACGCGGCGACGCCGGCCGCCAGGCCGGCGAGCATCCCCCGCACGAGCAGGGAGCGGACCACGGGCGAGCCGCCGCTCAGTGGCAGGGAAAGCCGAGCAGGTGGCGCCCGTCGTGCACCAGCTCGTGGACCGCGCCACCGCCGACGAGCGCCGCCGCGCCCTCTTCCGCGCCTGCGAAGAAGATGAGCATCGACAGGAGCACGCCGGCGAAGATCGCGTACGGCAGCAGCTCACGCGGGGTGACGAGGGGGCCGGCGGCGACAGCGCGCTGCTCGGCAAGCACTTCGGACATGGAGGACCTCCTGGGGATCACGCGTCCCCGTCGCGGGTTGTTCACGTGACGGCGGAGGGTCTGGCTTCCCGGGCTTGCGTGCTCCCGGTTCACAGTGGCGCGACCGCGCCGGATTCGAACCGGCTTCCTCTCGTCGTCAGATGTGGCGGGAGCATACCCAGCGGATCGGCGCCGTGCTGAGCGGCCGGCGACGCGGGACGCCGTCCTCGGGAATATGCTGCTGACTGTCAGCGCGACGGCGCGTGAGGAACCCGATGCGAACTCGGGACGGTCGCGCCACTGTGTCTGGGCCCCCGAGGGCCCAGGAGTCAGGAACTCCGGCCGTCGCGATCGTCGTTCGTGGGAACGCGTCATTCCCAGGAGGCTCCTCGATGGACCCACAGAAGGCCGTAGTCCAGGACCGATGCCCCGGGGTGCTCCGGCTGCACCCTGCCGCCGACGGTCACCTCGCGCGGGTTCGGCTCCCGGGTGGCCGCCTGGACGCGAGGGGCCTCCGAGCCGTGGCCACGGTCGCGGCCCGGGGCAACGGCGTGGTCGACGCGACCTCACGGGCGAGCCTTCAGGTCCGGGGACTCGACGACCGGGACGCGAGGTGGGCCGCCGATCGGCTTCGGGCGGGAGGCCTGCTGCCGTCCCTCGCTCACGACCGGGTCCGCAACCTCCTCGCGTCCCCCCTGGGCGGGCGCCACCCCGCGGCGGCGCTCCGCACCGACGACCTCGTCTCCGAGCTCGACCGCGCCCTCTGCGTTGACCCCGCGCTGGTGCGGCTTCCCGGGCGCTTCCTGTTCCTCGTGGAGGACGGCAGCGGGACCGTCGGGGCCCAGCGCGCCGACGTCGCGCTCGTCGCGTGCGACGGCGGCGCCCGGCTGCGTCTGGACCTGGCGGGGCGCCCGACCACCCTCACGGCAAC
>CALMNS010000538.1 GCA_937871635.1 uncultured Solirubrobacter sp. | reverse complement strand
GCTCAGCGCCGTGCGGCCTCGGCCGCCGCCGCGACGGCGAGCTGGTCGGCGCGGTCGTTGAGCGCCTTGTGGGCGTGTGCGTCCCCCGTCTCGTGCCCGCGGACCCAGTGCCAGCGCACGGCCGCGTGGCGGCCGATCTCCGCCTCGAGCGCCTCGAGGAGGTCCTGGTTCTTGACCGGCTTGCCGGCCGCGGTCTTCCAGCCCTTGCGCTTCCAGCCCGGCAGCCACTGGGTCATCGAGTTGATCATCAGCTGGGAGTCGGTGACGATGGCTACGCGCGAGCCGGCCGGCAGCGAGCGCAGGCCCTCGAGCGCGGCGATCAGCTCCATCCGGTTGTTCGTCGTCTGCGCCGCCCCGCCCGAGTGCTCCACCGGCTCGCCGCTCGGGCCGTCGCCGTCGGCGGGCGGGACGACGATCGCCGCCCAGCCACCCGGCCCGGGGTTGCCGCTGCAGGCGCCGTCCGTCCAGACGAGGACCTCTCCCGGCGCCTGCTCGACCGGGGTCTCCCGGACGGGCGGAGCGGGGCGGCGGCGACGGGGCGGAGGCATGGGGGCGAGCAGGCTAGCCTGGAGGGCCGATGGCACAGGACTGCGACACCGGGGTCTGCGGGGCCGAGGTCCCGCCCTTGATCGGCTCCGTCCTGACGGGCACGGGCCTGACGCTCGCCCAGGCCGCCGCCGCGCTCGAGCGCGGGGAGTCGCCGCCGCTCAGCGCGGTGCAGCGCCGGCTGGTCGAAGAATGGGCTGCACGCGTCGCATGAGCGAGTTCGCCGCGGTCATCACCAGGTCGCGGTCGTAGGTGACGGTGTAGTCGAAGCGCCGCTCGTGGTCCGGGCCCTGGTCGCCTAGGTCGACGGCGACGAGGGCGCCCGCGAAGTGGGGACCGAGGACGACGACGGACCACTCGTCGGCGAGCGAGTCGTTGTCGGCAAGGGTCGCGCCGCGCACCCCCGGCGCCGGCTCGGCGTCGAGCCCGATGCCGACGCAGACGACGAGGGCGATCCGCTCGGCGAGGCGGCGGTAGCGGCGCAGCGTGCGGGGCGTGAAGCGCTCGGCGGTCTGGAAGGCGGCGAGCAGCACGGCGGTCTCGCCGAGCTCGAGCGCCTGGCGCTCGAGGTTCCAGCTCATCTCGAGCAGCAGCGGCTTGGTCGCCCGGCGGATCGGCAGGCGCTGGCCCACCACCTCGAACGGGGTGCTGCCGGTCACCTCGGCCGCCTGGCGCATCATGGGGAGGGCGTGCCCACCGGCGGGGTGCTCGGGGGGGAGCGCCGCGGGCCGGCCGAAGCCCCAGCCCTGTCCGTGGGTCGCACCGATCGACTGCGCGGTGGCGTGGTGCCGGTCGGTCTCCACGCCCTCGGCGAGCACGACCGCGCCCGTCCGCTCCGCGTAGGCGTTGACGGCGGTGATGATCTCCGCCGCCTTCGCGTTGGGCTGGGCCTGGATCAGCCGCAGGTCGAGCTTGACGACGTCGGGGCGAAGGAGGGGGAGCAGGGCGAGCGAGCGCGGGTCCGCGCCGACGTCGTCGAGCGCGATGCCCCACCCCCGGTCGCGGAAGGACTCGAGCGCGTGCAGCAGGTCGGCGGGGCGGGAGGTGAGCGCGCGCTCGGTCACCTCGACGAACACGTCGAGCTCCTGCGCCCGGTCCCAGAGCGCGCGGTGCTGAGGCGGGCACGGAAGGCCCAGCGCCTCGGGCTCCATGTTCAGGAAGAGCCGCAGCGGCGACGGCAGGCCGCCCTCGAGCGCGCCGCGCACGGCGGCGGCCCGGCAGGCCCAGTCGAGCTCCCCCAGGCGGTCGACCCGCCGGGCGTAGGCGAACAGCTCGTCGGGCCGGGCGAAGGGGGAGCCCTCCGGCCCGCGGGCGAGCGCCTCGAAGCCGACCACGGCGCCCGTGTCGAGCTCGACGACCGGCTGGTAGAGCGAGCGCAGCCTCGCCGGCTCCCCGACGGCGACCAGGGCGTCGAAGGCCGCGCGGTAGCCGTCCCGGTCCAGAGACCGGCGGGCGGCGGGCGCCGGGTGATCGCCCTCCAAGCGGACGGCAGCGCCATGTAC
>CALMNS010000537.1 GCA_937871635.1 uncultured Solirubrobacter sp. | reverse complement strand
CCACCGGCTCGGGGACGCGGCGCGCCAGGCGGTCGAGCTGGTCGCGGCTGCGGTCGAGCACCGTCAGCGGCAGGGCCGACAGCGTCTGCCCCGGTGGCCGACGGGACACCACCGGGTGCGCCCGGGTCGGCGACGTGCGGCGCACGATCTCCCAGGTGAGGCCGAGGCGCCGGAGCTGCTGGTCGTCGAGCGTCGCCCGCAGCCGCGGGAGCAGCTCGTCCTCCTCCTCGCGGACGTCGTGGTCGAGCAGCGCGATGGCCCGCTCGAGGAGCGCCTCGCGGCCCGGGTCGCCGTGACGGCTGCGCTCGACCGCGGCGTAGACCTCGTTGATCTCCTGGTGCTCCTGCTCGATGTCGAGGCTGACCTCCTCCCCCGCGTCGAGCAGCTTGCGCGAGGCGGGGAAGAGCACGGCCTCCTCGGCGAAGGCGTGCGGGAAGACCAGGCGGCAGAGCTCGGTGAGGACCTCGTCCTGCTCGGCGCCCTCCGTCGCGCGGACGCGCCCGACGAGCTCGTGGAGCCGCTCGTGCTCCCGGCGCTGGCGGACGATGATGCTGCCGGGCCCGCCGAGCGCCTCGACGCTCTGGCCCGCGATGGAGGGGAGTGGGGAAGTCGCCATGGGAGTCGGCCCGTACCCGGTGCGCCTCGCGCGCATGCGCGCGGGCGTCAGGCGACGACCTCGGGGCCCCGGTCCCGGAAGCGATCGCGGAACGCGCGCAGCGCGTCGAACGTCCGAGCGGTCACCCGCGGGCAGCGTAGCCCCTGCCCCCACGTGGTCGCCGCGACGTCGCAGGGCATCTGCGTGGCGTTCTCGACCAGGAGGACGTGCTCGGGGGATTCCTCGAAGAGCGCGACGAGCTGCCCGAGCGTCCGGCGGGGCAGGCCCGGGCGGTACTGCAGGACGATGCGGCCGTGCTCCTGCGCGTGGACGACCTCCCCGGTCGGCGGCGCGGGCCGCCCGGCGTAGTTGCCGTCCAGGGTCCAGTTCGGCGCGTGCGGTCCGTTCGTCGGCGGGTTGGTCGCGTAGGCGACGGGATCGGTGGTGTGCTGGTTGATCCCCACGTCGTAGTCGTAGGTGATGCGCTCGGCGCCGGCGAGCCGCACGGCCCGGTCGAGGCCGGCGGTGCGCTGCGGCGGGATCGGCGCCGGCTCGATCACGGGGACGGAGGGCGGCGACGAGCCGGTGCCGACGAGCGAGACGGCGGCGACGACCACGACGAGCGTGTCGGCGAGCGACTCGGTGACCCGGCTGCGCGAAGGGCGCCCCAGCTGGTGCAGCAGGGAGGCGACCAGGGCGAGGCCGGCGACACCGGCCAGCCCGTGCAC
>CALMNS010000536.1 GCA_937871635.1 uncultured Solirubrobacter sp. | reverse complement strand
CCGTCGCTTCGTCTCGGAGGGCGCTCGCGTACTCGCCATGTACGTCCAGGATTAGCACTCGCGCGGATGGGAATCGGTCGTCACGAGTCAAGGAGGTCAGCAACCTCGTCACGGTGGTGGACTTGCCTGTGCCCGTTGACCCGACGACTGCGCTGTGGCGGGTGACCAGTTTGTCGATGTCGATCAGAGCCGGGATGGACTCGGCGTTGGCAAGACGCCCGACCCTAACGCAGTTCAATGCGCCTCGGAACCGTACAGTCGCTCTAGGTCCGGCTCTGCTAGCAGATGCACCGCATCACCGATCGTCGGATACTGGGACAGCCCGCGCGAGAAGTCGCCGTGGCTTATCGCTTCGCCGACTAGCTGCACAGTCATCCAACGGTGGCCGTGCGGTTCTTCGGTCGCCAACCGCTCCGGAACTGCGCCAGCGCCGACTTGAGACACCACGCCGAAGAGATCGACGTAGCCGATTGGAACGCGGATGAAGCTGCCGACCTGCCCGATGCGGTACCCCTGGCCGTCGATGAACGCCAGGCCCGGAGCGGTGCTGGGATCGAGAGCGACGCTCACCGTGGGACCGCGAACGTCTTGCACCGATCCCAGGAGTGTTGGATCGGCTCTCATGCTTGCGCCGGATCGCGGGCTGTCGCGGGTCCGATCAACTCAGCGAGGAAACGTCCGAGGACAGCAAAGTCCCCAAGGTGCACCCGCGCCTGTTGGTTACTTGCACCCGTCGCCGGAGCGAGCCATTCAATCCAAGGTGTGCTGTCCGCTGCAGGGTCGGACGACGGACGACCCCAGTCGCCCTGCACTGTTCCGATAATTGCGCTTCCCTCGGCTACCAGACCTAGGTTCGGCCGACGCCTTGCCAAGGCGATCGCCTCGGGATACCGCTGGAGGTCGCCGTGGAGGAAACCGAAGACAGTTGCGGTCGGATTCCCTCGAGACCCTGGATCATCGCCTCGTTGATATGTCGATCGCCGAAGGAGTAGCCGGACACGAACCGTGCGGCGCCTCGCCTCCGCAGAAACGCCCGCAGGCGGTCGATCATCGCCAGGTAGGGCATCCTCCGGCTCTCGTCATACTTGAGATGAGAGGGATGAACTAGACGCGGTGAGCCAGCCTGCAGATGGCTCACTCTGCTGACGGACGAACCGTCGAGCCGCCAGTTCACCGATCCATGCAACTTCCAGAGCCGAACCCATCGAGCGGGCATCTCGTCGTCCTCGATGGCTGTGATATCGAGGAAGCTCTCGCGGGCCCCGACGAAGCCGTCGAAGTAGGGGACACGGCTCTCCTCTAGGGCCTGCTCAATCAGGAGGTCGTAGTTGGTGGTGAATATCTCGAGGGCTTGGGCACGAGCGATAGAGCCAGCCCAAGCAGCGAGTTGGTGATACGGCGAATCCTCGCTCGGCAGCGATACCGCGACCAAATCGTTGATCGCGTCGCCGACGGCCACGTCTAAGGCTTCGAGTGATGCGCGATCGAACCCGCGCACTGTCCCGCCACCCACGACGGTTCCAAGCGCGCGTACGTGGTTCAGCCAATCCTCTAAGTTCGCGTCGGTGAGTCCGTCCTGAACGAGATTCGAAAGGAGGGCAGCGAACGCGTCGGCATGTGAGATGCCTCGAGCTTCGTGCGAAGCGCTGCAGTCATGCCAGCGATATCGGGGATTAGTGGCTGGTTCCCAGGGGTTCGAACGGACACCGGACAGCCTGCGCTAAACAGAACGCCAGTCGATCCCTTGTCCTGGGCGAGTCGCTGTTGGACGTAGCTGACGTGCCGTTCAGGATCATGCATCTGGCCGCACCTCGATCGTGCCTTCACGTGCCACAACAGCGAAGTCCCGGTCGAAGGTCAACACATTCCCCCGGTGACGTTCGGCGCAGGCGACGACCGAAGCGTCGGCGAAGCCGAGCGGCAGATCGGCGTACCGGCCGATCAGCTCGCGGATCCGGCCCAGGTCATCGTCGCCGCAGTGGAGCACGAGACTGCCCGAATCGAGGTCGGCGAGGAAGGCGTCGACCGAGCCGGCCCGCGCCCGGCGGTCGAGCATGTACGTGATCTCCGCCAGGATGCCCGCGGGCACGAGGAACGGAGCGGAGTTGAGGGGCAGCTCCTCGATCGCCCGCGAGTGGTTCGGGTCCTCCGCGTTGGCCAGGGCGAGGAGGGCTGACGTGTCAAGGGTGATCATCGGAGCTCGTCATCCGGTCCCACTCGCTTCGTACCCAGGCCTTCGCCTCGGTGGCCGGGATGCCGATGTCCCCGGCCGAGCCGATGAACGAGGGCCACGGTCGCTGCTGCCGGTCGGCGAGGTACTGGTCGAGCGCCTCTCGGATGAGCTCGGCCTGAGGACGGTCGGCGTCCTGTGCCGCGGCGGCGAGTCGCTTGCGCAGGTCGTCGGGCAGGTACACGGTCGTACGCTCCATGCCGGGTAGCATACGTCACGTATGGTGAACCCATGAGCTCCGCTGCGCAGTTCTCCCTCGGCCGCGAAGGCGCCTCCGGCCGCTTCGAGCGCCAGGCGTCCGCGTTCCGCGAGCAGCCGGCGTCGCTCGAGCCCGGCCGCTACCACCTCTACGTCAGCTACGCCTGCCCGTGGGCGCACCGGACGATCATCGCCCGCGAGCTCCTCGGCCTCGCCGGCGTGGTGAGCATGTCCGCGGTCGATCCGATCCGCGACGATCGCGGCTGGGCGTTCACCGGCGGCGAGTACGCCGATCCGGTCAACGGCTGGACGTACTTGAGCGAGGGCTACGCGGCGACCGACCCCGGCTTCGCGGGCCGGGTCAGCGTGCCGGTGCTGTGGGACACCCATGCCAAGCGGATCGTCAACAACGAGTCGGCCGACATCCTGCGGATCCTCGAGGCGAGCGCGCCGGCCGGCGCCCCCGACCTCTACCCGCCCGAGGCGCGCGAGGAGATCGACGCCCTCAACGGGCGGATCTACGACACGCTCAACAACGGCGTCTACCAGGCCGGCTTCTCCGAGGACCAGGCCTTCTACGAGGAGACGGTCACCGAGCTGTTCGCCACGCTCGACTTCCTCGAGGACCTCCTCGGACGGCGCCGCTGGCTGGCGGGCACGCCCGAGCCGACCGAGGCCGACTGGCGGCTGTTCACCACGCTCGTGCGCTTCGACTCCGTCTACGCGATCCACTTCAAGTGCTCGGTGCGGCGGATCGTCGACCTGCCGAACCTGTGGGGCTACCTGCGCGAGCTCCACCAGCGGCCGCACGTCGCCGAGACGGTCCGCATGGACGAGATCAAGCGCCACTACTACACGACCCACCCGTCGGTGAACCCGCAGCGCAAGGTCCCCGTCGGGCCCGCGCTCGACTTCACCGCCCCGCACGCGCGCGAGGGCCTGTCGTGAAGGTCGTCACCCTCCCGGGCGACGGGATCGGCCCGGAGATCCTCGCCGCGGCGATCGAGGTCCTGCGCGAGGTGGCCCCGGACCTCGTCTATGAGCCGCACCTGTTCGGCGGGGCGGCGATCGACGTGCACGGCACCGCGCTCACCGACGAGGCGCTGGCGGCGGCCAAGGGCGCCGACGCCGTCCTGCTCGCCGCGGTCGGCGGCCCCAAGTGGGACACCACCGACCCCTCGCGGCCGCGCCCGGAGCAGGGCCTCCTCGGGCTGCGCAAGGCGCTCGGGCTGTTCGCCAACCTCCGCCCGGTGCGGCCCGTCCCCGCCCTCTACGACGCGAGCCCGCTCAAGCGCGAGATCATCGAGGGCACCGACCTCGTCGTCGTCCGCGAGCTCACCGGCGGCATCTACTTCGGGGCGTCGGGCCGCGAGCAGGACTCCGCGTTCGACACCTGCACCTACTCCGTGGCCGAGATCGAGCGCATCGCCCGCCGCGGCTTCGCCACCGCCCGCTCGCGGGTGACGAGCGTGGACAAGGCGAACGTCATGGAGTCGAGCCGGCTGTGGCGCGAGGTGGTCACCCGGGTGCACTCCGAGGAGTTCCCCCACGTCGAGCTTGAGCACCTGCTGGTCGACAACGCCGCCATGAAGCTGATCGCCGCCCCGCGGCACTTCGACGTCATCCTCACCGAGAACCTCTTCGGCGACATCCTCTCCGACGAGGCCGCGATGCTCTCCGGCTCGATCGGGCTGCTGCCGAGCGCGTCGCTCGGCGAGAATGGGCGGGGACGGAATCCCGGCCTGTTCGAGCCCGTGCACGGCTCGGCGCCCGACATCGCCGGCCAGGGGATCGCCAACCCGCTGGCCATGTTCCTCTCCGCCGCGCTGATGCTCGAGCAGGGGCTCGGGCTCGAGCGGGAGGCGGCTGCCGTAGGATCCGCCGTGGACCGGGCTCTCGCGGCCGGGCTGCGCACCGCCGACCTCGGCGGCTCGGCGACGACCGCGGAGGCCACACAGGCCGTGTTGGCCGAACTCTGGAAGACCGACGAGGAGCTGGAACCGAGTGCAGAACGCCGCTGACGTCATCTGGATGAACGGCGAGCTCGTGCCCTGGGACGAGGCCAAGGTCCACGTGCTCACCCACGGCCTGCACTACGGGACGGGCGTCTTCGAGGGCGTCCGGGCCTACGACACGCCGCGCGGCACGGCGATCTTCCGCCACGCCGACCACGTCGAGCGGCTGTTCCGGTCCGCCGAGCTCTACTACATGCCCGTCCCCTACTCGCGCGAGGCGATCCGCGCCGCGACGCACGAGGTGATCGCCGCCAACGGGCTGGCGGCGTGCTACATCCGCCCGATCGTCTTCCGCGGCTACGGGACGATGGGACTGTTCCCGCTCGAGGCCACCGTCGACGTGGCCATCGCGTGCTGGACCTGGGGGGCGTACCTGGGGGAGGAGGGCAAGGCGAACGGGATCCGGGCGAAGGTCTCCTCGTGGCGCCGGATCGGTCCCGACGCGCTGATCCCCCAGGCCAAGGCCACCGGGCAGTACCTCAACTCGATCCTGGCCAAGATCGAGTCGCACAAGGCGGGCTACGAGGAGGCCATCCTCCTTGACCACCTCGGCCACGTCTGCGAGGGCTCGGGGGAGAACATCTTCGTCGTGCGCGACGGGGTGATCCTCACGCCGCCCCAGACCGCCTCGATCCTCGACGGCATCTCGCGCCGCTCGGTGATCCAGATCGCCCGCGACCTGGGCTACGAGGTGGTCGAGCGCGACATCGCCCGCGCCGAGCTCTACCTGGCCGACGAGGTCTTCCTGTGCGGCACCGCCGCCGAGCTCGTGCCCGTCCGGGAGATCGACGACCACGCGGTCGCCGACGGCCGGCCCGGCGAGATCACCCGGGTCGTCCAGCGGGAGTACGAGGACGCGCTGCACGGGCGCTCGGAGCGCTACGCCGAGTGGCTCGACGTGGTGCCGCGGGCCACCGCCGCGCCTGCCCCTTCGTGATCTCGACCCGCCCGCCCATCGTCGCCTACGACTGCACCCTGCGCGACGGGATGCAGGGCGAGGGCATGTCGCTCTCGGCCGCGGAGAAGGTCCGGGTCGCCCACGCCCTCGACGACCTGGGGATCGGGATGATCGAGGCCGGCTTCCCGGCGTCGAACCCCAAGGAGGCCGAGCTCTTCGAGCGCCTCGCCCGCGAGACGTTCGCCGCCGACGTGGCCGCCTTCGGGATGACCCGGCGCCGCGACGTGCGCGCGGCCGAGGACCCGGGGCTGCGCGTGCTCGCCGACTGCTTCGCCCCGGTGACCACCATCGTGGGCAAGACGTGGGGGCTGCACCTCGAGAAGGTCACCCGCGTCTCGCGCGAGGAGAACCTCGCGATGATCGCCGACTCGGTCGCCTTCCTGGCCGGGGAGGGCAAGCGGGTGGTCTACGACGCCGAGCACTTCTTCGACGCCTGGCGCGAGGACCCGGCCTACGCGCTGGCCTGCGTAACGGCGGCGGCGGAGGGCGGCGCGGAGTACGTCGCCCTGTGCGACACGAACGGCGCCACGCTGCCCGGAGAGGTGGGGGAGGTCACCGCGCTCGTGCGGGCCGCCACGCCGGTCGGGCTCGCGCTCCACTGCCACGACGACGCCGGGTGCGGGGTGGCCAACTCGCTCGCCGGCGTCGAGGCGGGCGCCACCATGGTCCAGGCCACGCTCAACGGATACGGGGAGCGCTGCGGCAACGCGAACCTCACCACGATCATCCCGAACCTCCAGCTCAAGCTGGGCCACCACGTCCTTCCGCCCGACCGCCTGGCCCACCTGACCACCACGGCGCACTACGTCGACGAGCTGCTCAACTTCGTGCCCGACCGCGACCAGCCGTACGTCGGGGCGAACGCCTTCGCCCACAAGGGCGGGATGCACGTCGCCGGGGTCAACGCCGACCCGGCCACCTTCGAGCACGTCGACCCCGCGGCGGTCGGCAACGCGCGCGAGCTGCTCGTCTCCGAGCTGGCCGGGCGCGGCACGGTGCGCACGCGGGCGGCGGAGCGCGGGGTCGAGCTCGACGACGGCACGGCGGCCCGCGTCATCGACCGGGTCAAGGAACTCGAGCACGCGGGCTACCAGTTCGAGGCGGCCGACGGGTCCTTCGACCTGCTCATCCGGCGCGAGACGGGCGAGCACGAGCCGCTCTTCTCGCTGGAGTCCTGGCGGGTCATCGCGGAGAAGCGGCTGGGCACCGGCAAGCCCGGCGAAGCCGGAGATGCTGGTCAGTGCCGGGTGGAGACCGAGGCGACGATCAAGCTCTGGGTGGAGGGCGAGCGCTACGTGCACACCGCCGAGGGCAACGGGCCGGTCAACGCGCTCGACCGCGCCCTGCGCGGCGCGATCGGGGCGATCCACCCGCACCTGCGCGACATCCGCCTGGTCAACTACAAGGTGCGGATCCTCGACGAGGCGAACGCCACCGGCGCGGTGACGCGGGTGCTGCTCGACGCCTCCGACGGCACGGACACCTGGGGCGCCATCGGCGTCCACGAGAACGTCATCGAGGCGTCGTGGGACGCCCTGGTCGACTCGCTGGAGGCCGGCATGCTCCCCGGGCGCGTCGCCCATCGCCGCGGCGCGGGCGTCGCCACCACCGCCCCGTGAGCGGCGCGGAGATCCCGCTCGCCCAGCCCGTCCTGGGGGAGCCCGAGGAGCGGGCCGTCCTCGAGGTGCTGCGCTCGGGCCACCTCTCGCTCGGGCCGCGCGTCCCCGCCTTCGAGGCCGCC
>CALMNS010000535.1 GCA_937871635.1 uncultured Solirubrobacter sp. | reverse complement strand
GAGCAGCTGCGCGAGCCGGACGGCGGCGTCGGCGTTGGCCGGCTCGAGCTCGAGCGCGCGGCGCAGGTCGGCCTCACCGCCCGCGGCCAGGAGGCGCTCGGCCTCGGAGGGCACGAGCCCGTCGAAGAAGCGCTCGACCTGGGCGGGCGGCACGGCGCCGGTGAACTCGTCGACCACCTTGCCGTCGCGGAACGCCTTGACCGCCGGGATCCCCTGGATCCCGAACGCCTGGGAGACCTGCTGGTTCTCGTCCGTGTTGACCTTGGCCAGCACGACCTCGCCCTCGCGGGCGGCCGCGGCCTTCTCGAGCGCCGGGCTGAGCGCGCGGCACGGCCCGCACCACGGCGCCCAGAAGTCGACGACCACCGGCACCTCGTGCGAGCGGTCGACCACCTCGCGCTGGAAGTCGGCCTGGGCGACGTCGGTGACCATGGCTGGCAGCATAGGCGCCGACATGACGACGCTCTCCATCGACGACGCCGGCGAGGGCACCCCCGTCGTCCTGCTCCACGGCCTGACCGCGACCAAGCGCTACGTCGTCATGGGCTCCAGGACGCTCGAGCGCTCAGGCCACCGGGTGGTCGCCTACGACGCCCGCGGCCACGGCGCGTCGGCACCGGCCCCCGACCCGGAGGCGTACGGCTACGACGCGCTGGCCGACGACCTCGTCGCCGTCCTCGACGACCGGGGAATCGACCGGGCGGTCCTCGCCGGGGCCTCGATGGGCGCCCACACCGCCGTGGCCCTCGCCCTGCGCTCCCCCGAGCGGGTCGCGGGGCTCGTCGTGATCACCCCGGCCTTCGACCCCGACGACGACGGCAGCCAGACCGACCTCGAGCGCTGGGACCGGCTCTCCGCCGGGCTGCGCTCGGGCGGTGTCGAGGGCTTCGTCGCGGCCTACGGCGTCGACGAGGTGCCCGAGCAGTGGCGCGACACGGTGCAGACCGTCCTGCGCCAGCGCCTCTCGGCCCACGCGCACCCCGAGGCGGTGGCCGACGCCCTGCGGGCCGTCCCGCGCTCGCACCCGTTCGGCGCCTGGAGCGACCTCGAGGCCCTCGACGCCCCGGCGATGGTGGTGGCCGACCGCGACGAGGCCGACCCGGGCCACCCGCTGGCCGTCGGCGAGCGCTACGCCGAGGTGCTCGGCGCCGAGCTGGTCGTCGAGGAGCCGGGCAAGAGCCCGCTCGCGTGGCAGGGCGGCCAGCTCTCGAAGGTCATCGCCCGGCTGGCCCGCGTGGCGACCGATTAGCCTCGCAGCATGAGCGACCCCCATCCGGACGTCCAGCGCCTCACGGGGATCTCGCCAAAGGCGTACGAGCATCCCGCCGACCGCGCCGCCACCGCCGCCCTGAAGTCCGTGCCCTACCTCGACACGGTGGTCCGCAAGCTCATCGAGCTGCAGTACGAGCGGGCGCTGCGCCAGCAGTTCCTGGCCGGCGCGATCCGGGTGGGGGAGGACCAGCTCCCCGAGGCCTGGGCGGACCACGTCGCCGCCACCACGCGCCTGGACCTCCCGGAGACCTACGACCTCTACGTGACGCAGATGCCGTTCACGAACGCGATGGCGATCGGGGCCGGCACGCCGATGGTCGTGGTCAACTCGGCGACCCTCAACGTCCTCGACGTCGCCGAGCTGCGCACCGTCTTCGGCCACGAGGCCGGGCACATCCTCTCCGACCACGTCCTCTACCGGACGGCGCTCGTGATCCTCATGACCGCCACGGGGCTCAACCGGATCCCCGTCCTCGGCGGTCTCCCGCTGCTCGCCGTGCGCCTCGCGCTGCTCGAGTGGTTCCGCGCCGCCGAGCTCTCCTGCGACCGCGCGGCGACGCTCGTCAACCGCGACCCGCTGGTGACCTGCCGGACGATGATGGTCCTCGCCTCCGGCCTGCCCTCGCGCAGGCTCAACCTCGACGCGTTCATGGTCCAGGCGCGCGACTACGAGGACTGGGACTCGGGCTGGGACAAGCTCTCGCGGATGGGCACCGAGCTGCAGCAGACGCACTCGCACCCCGTGCGGCGGGCCCGCGAGGTCATGCGCTGGGTCCAGTCGGGCGAGTACGACCGGATCGTGGCGGGCGACTACCGCACCCGCGAGCAGGAGGCGGCCAGCCCGCGCGAGGAGGCGGCCGACGCGGTCGAGTTCTACACGGAGCGGTTCCGCAAGGTCTTCGCCGACGTGGGCGAGGGCTTCGGCCGGGCGGGCAGCACCGTGGCCGACGCCGGCGAGCGCCTGCAGGAGTGGATCAAGAAGCGCTGACGCCCGTAACGTCACCCAGAGGACGAGCGTTAGATGCGAAGCTAGATCCGGCCGGGTGAAAGCGGTTCATTCGCGTGTGACGACGCGCAGCCGCAGCCGCCGCGTCGCCCCGGGGGAGAAGATCGTGACCCGGTGCAGCCCGGTGCGCTTGAGCCGGATCGAAGTGGCGTAGCCGCCGCGGCGGACGTTGATCCGCTTGCGCTGGACCACCACCCACCGCGAGCCGACCTGCCGCTCGACCATGCACAGCACCCGGCCGTCGGCGGGGCGTGGGGCGCAGCGCCCCGTCACCCGCACCGCCCGGCGCAGCGCCACCCGGCGGACGCTCAAGGCG
>CALMNS010000534.1 GCA_937871635.1 uncultured Solirubrobacter sp. | reverse complement strand
GCGCTCGGGCGACCTCGTCGGGGCCTACCTCGACCTGACCCGTGCGGTGGCCGTGCAGGACGCCGCCGAGGAGCAGTACGCGAGCCGGTCGCGCGAACGCTCGCGCGCGAGGTTCCGCGCCGCCGAGGCCTCGATCTTCGAGTCACTCAAGGTGCTCGACCGCGGCGACCCCGAGGACCGGTCGCTGCGGGTCCGCATCGAGCGCAACGAACGGCGCTACGCCGCCGACTTCGAGCGCTACTTCGGAGCGCTCGACGAGGGCGACCAGGAGTTGGCCGAGGTCGCCGAGGAGGCGGCGGACCCGGCGTCGCAGGCGCTGCAGACGCTGGTGAGCGAGGGCGGGCCGCGGCAGGCCACCGAGTCGCTCCGCGAGATCGAGTCGCTGCGCAGGACGCAGTCCAACGGCTTGCGATTGACGCTCGTCGCCGTCCTGCTCGGCGTCGGCATGGTGGTGGCCCTCACAGTGGTGCTCCGCTCGCTGCGGCGCCGGATCGACAACGCGACCCGGCAGGAGCTCGAGCGGCTCGAGCGGGCGGCGCTGACCGACAGCCTGACCGGCATCCGCAACCATCGCGCCTTCGAGGAGGATCTCGCGCGGGCGCTGGCCCACCGGCGCCGGCACGCGCGGGCGCTGAGCCTGGTGATGATCGACGTCGACGGGCTCAAGGCGATCAACGACGGCAGGGGGCACCAGGCCGGCGACCGGGCGATCACCGCGGTCGCCGAGATGCTGCGCGACACCGTGCGCGCGAGCGAGGCGGTGTACCGGGTCGGCGGCGACGACTTCGCCGCCCTGCTCCCGGAGACCACCGCCTGGCAGGCGTTCCAGTTCGCCCAGCGCATCCACGACGCGCTGGCCCCGGGTGACTCCCAGGTGACGGTCAGCGTCGGCGTGGCCGAGGCGGGCGAGCTCTCCACGCGCGACGGGCTCATCGGCGAGGCCGACCTGGCGCTCGCCGAGGCGAAGACGGGGGGTCGCGACACCGTGGTCTTCCAGCCCGGGATGGTCCGTCCCGACGCCCATGACGAGGACGAGGACCGCCGTCACCGCGGGACCCTCGCCTCGGCGCTGGCCCGCGCGGTCGACGCGAAGGACTCCTACACCCGCAGCCACTCCGAGACGGTGGCGGAGCTGTGCGCGCTCATCGCCGCCGAGCTGGGCCTCGACGGCGAGCACATCGCGGCCATACGCCTCGCCGGGCTCGTCCACGACGTCGGCAAGATCGGCGTCCCCGACGCGATCCTGCAGAAGCCGAGCCGTCTCGAGCCGCACGAGTACGCGACGATCAAGGAGCACTCCGCGCTCGGCCACAAGATCCTCGACGGCACGGACCTGAGCCGCGAGGCGCCGTGGGTCCTGCACCACCACGAGCGGCTCGACGGCGGCGGCTACCCGACCGGCCTGGTCGGTCCGGACATCCCGATCGAGTCGCGCATCATCCACGTGGCCGACGCCTTCGAGGCCATGATCTCCGACCGCCCGTACCGGAAGGGCATGCCCGAGCCCGAGGCGCTCGACGAGCTCGAGCGCCACGTCGGGACCCAGTTCGACCCCGCCGCCGTCGCCGCGCTCCTGCGCGGCCTCCGCCTCTCGCCGACGCCGACGCCGACCGCCGCGCTGGTCGCCGCGAGGCGGACCCCTGCAGCGGCAACGCCCCAGGCGTAGGGTCGGCGAGCGGGGTACGGTGGCCGGTGCCGCGCCGCCGGCGGAGGTTGTGCGGCGCCGTTCGTCCTGGGAGGCTGAAGCCCATGGGCGTCTACGGCGAGCATGTCCTGCCGCGGATCATCGACGTCGCGTGCAACCTGAAGACGGCCGTGCCGCAGCGGCGCCGCGTCTGCGAGGGGCTGTCAGGCGACGTCGTCGAGATCGGCTTCGGCTCGGGCCTCAACGTCCCGTTCTATCCGCCCGCCGTACGGCAGGTCGCCGCCGTGGAGCCGGCGGACGTCGGCTGGAAGCTCGCCGCCGGACGGGTCGGGGCATCGACCGTCCCGGTGCACCGGTCCGGCCTCGACGGCCAGGCGCTGCCGTTCCCCGACGACCGCTTCGACGCCGCCCTGTCGACGTGGACGATGTGCACGATCCCCGACATCACGGCCGCTCTCCGGGAGCTGCGGCGCGTGCTCAAGCCCGGCGGCACGCTGCACTTCGTCGAACACGGCCTCGCCCCGGACGAGCGGGTGCGCCGCTGGCAGCACCGCCTCGAGCCGGTTCAGAAGCGGGTCTTCGGCGGATGCCACCTGACCCGGCCCGTGGTCGACTTGCTGGTGGACGCCGGCTTCACCATCGAGGACGTTGACCGCTACTACGAGAAGGGCTCGCCCAAGGCCCTAGGCGCGCACTCGCTCGGCGTGGCGCGGTCCCCTTGAGCGACCGGGCGCGGCCGCCTGGCGACGAGCCCGAACAGGACGCCGCCGAGCAGGAAGTACGGGTCGACCAGGCGGGTGAGCAGGGTGGCGTCGTCGGTCGGCGCCGCCAGGGCCTGGACCGTGCCGAGACCCCGCAGCGAAAGCACGACGGCGGCCACGACGGCGAGCCTCCGCACCCGGGGAGGCGCCGCGGCCGCCCGGCGATCGTCCCGCAGGCGCCACGCCACCCAGGCGGCGAGCAGGCACAGGGGGATGGCGACGACGTCGATCGCGAGCAGCACGCCGGTCACCCGCCGGCCGCCGAGGCCGGCGGTCGAGCCCGCCGCCCAGGCGACGTGGATGGTGGCGAAGGCCAGCGACCACGCCACGGCGGCGATGGCCGCGGGGCGCCGCGCCGCCGGGGCGGCGCTCATCCCTCCGCCACGC
>CALMNS010000533.1 GCA_937871635.1 uncultured Solirubrobacter sp. | reverse complement strand
ACGGCACGCGGCCGAGCGACAGCGCGCAGATCCGCTACGTCGGCGCCGAACGTGGCGACGGCGACGGCGACGGCGGACTCGGACGGACGGTGGCGGTCGCGCTCCTCGCCCTCGCTGCGGCCGTGCTGCTCCTGCTCGCGCTCGGGCGCCGGCCGGCTCGCGCGGGCGTCGGACCGCCGCGACAGTCGCCCTAGGGCTCCCGGTCAGGCACCGCGCGCACGGATGCGGCGCACGCCGCGGACGATCGAGTCGAGCTCCGGAGCCCGCAGCAGCCTCTGGCTGAGGACGAAGGCACCGAGGCCGACCGCGCCGGCCACCAGCACGGAGGCGAGGGCCGAGGTGCGGCTTTCGTCTGCGCCGAGGGCCAGGTGCCCGATCAGGAGGAGCGGCACGGCCATGGCGACGGCGCCCGTCGATGCCCGCAGCAGGGGCCGCGCGAAGCTGGGGCCCTTGACCGGCGAGCGTGCCGCCAGGCGACGAGCGAGGTGCCAGGCGCCGATCACGTTGCCGACCGAGAGCGCGAGCGCGAGGATCACCAGCGTCGCGATCTCGTCCTGCACCGCGAAAAAGGCGACCGCTGCGCCCGAGAGGGTCAGGCCGGCCCGGACGGCCATCGACACCAATGGAGTCCTCGCGTCCCGGACCGCGTACGACGCCTGGGTTCCGATGTAGAAGCTCCCGTCGCCGAGCATCCCCGGGGCCAGCGCGGCGAGGCAGACCGCAACCTGGCTGATCGCGACCGGTGCGGCCATCTCGCCGACCGCGATCGACCGGCTGAGCGGCTCGGCCAGGATCAGGAACACCACGGTGACCGGGAGCATGAGGAACAGGGTCAACGCGGTTCCGCGGACGAGCTCCTCCCGTTGTAGGCGCTCCTGCCCGGAGTTGAACAGGTGCGCCAGTCGCGGGAGCAGCGCCGTTCCCACCGGCTTGGCGATGAGCGCCACCGGCAGGTTCGTGAAGTTCATGGCGACCTGCAGGGCGATGACCCCGCCGGGAACGCGGTTCGCCACGGGGAGCACGGCGAACTGCCGCGCGGCGTCCAGGCCGGCCACGCCCAGGGAGGGAACCGCCCGGCGGAGCACCTGCTTGACCTCTGGGTCGCGCCATCCGGCGTGGGGCAGCAGCGGCACGCCGAGCCGTGCCGCTGCCACCCACAGCGACCCCGCGTGAAGCGCGACGGCGGCAGTGCACCCGAGCCCGAGCACGAGCACCTGATCCCCGCCGACCTGGGTGACCTCTAGACCGGTGCCGTACTGCGCGGCCGTCAGGACCATCACGGCGATCACCCCGAGGTTCTCGAGGGCGGGCGCGGCGGCCGGGAGCACGAACCGCCCGTGCGCGTTGAGCACCGCCGACGCCGTTCCCGCGACCCCGAACAGGAGAACTTGCGGGACCATCAGCGTCAGCAGCAGGATCCCGGCGCTTCGCTGCTCGGCCGCCAGCGCCGGATCCTCGACGCCTGACACGAAGCCCTGCATCAGCAGCGGTGCCGCCACCACGACGAGCACCCCCACGGCGAGGAGGACCAACCCGATGACCGTCAGGAACCCGCCGGCCAGCCGACCGGCCGCCCGGGCGTCACCACGCTGGGCGAACGGGACCAGCGGCGGGACGAGGAGCGCCACGAGCAGCGAGCCGGCCAGGAACTGGTAGATCAGGGCTGGCAGGACGTAGACGGCCTGGAACAGGTTGCCGAGCAGCGTGGGCCCGAGCACTGCCGCGACGGCGATCACCCGGCCGACACCGGTGGCGCGGCTCGCCACCGTCCCGATGGCCACTCGCACCGACGAGGTGGCGACGCCCTCGTAGGCAGCCGGGTCCAGTGGCGACTCCGCCCGGTCAGCCATACCGTTCGGCGGGCGGACGCTCCGGGGCTTCCGCAGCGCCGACCGGGAGCCGAACCAACGCCAGCGCGAGCAGCGCGAACGCCATGTCGGCGGAGCCTCTGAGCGTCAAGTGCACGTCGAGCGCCATGAGCACGACGTTGACCCACAGTGCCGTCAGGGCCCCCAGAGCGGCGGCGCCTACGGCGTCGCGACGCACGCGGGCGAGCGGTGCGACGGCTCGGATCGCGCCGAACAGGAACGCGAAGCAGACGACGAAGAACAGGAGCCCTCCGGTCCAGAGCAGCCACGTATGCCCGCTCTCGATCCAGACCCAGTCCACGCCGATGCTCGGCGCCGGCACGCGCGGGGAGACACGGACGCCCGTGAGCCAGTCGAGATCACCGAAGAGGTCGGGCCAGAAGTAGGTCTGGAGGTTGTCGAGGCGCCCCGACGGTCCCGTCCAGCTCGCCGGAAGCCCAGTGAACGCGTCGAGGTCACCGACCCGCCGGCGGATCGACTGGGAGAAGGCGACGACGCCCGCGACACCGACCGCCAGGGCGATCGACAGGATCCAGGTGAGCCGGCGCAGGATGATGCCCAGGACGATCAAGCCGACGCCGAGCCCGAGGAATCCGGAGACCTGCCCCGCGGCGGCGATGCCGAGGACGAAGACGAGCGCCAACCCGGCGAGGGCCAGGCGTCCGCGGATCGACTCGCCACGACCGAGCCCGACCGCGAGAGCGAGGGCGAAGACCATCACGTCGGCGACCGCGAAGCCGGAGGACAGCGTGGAGCCGCCGCTCGAACGGGCGACACCCTCGTCTCCTTCGGCGTACCAGGTGGCCAACAAGCCGGTGAGCCCCGGAGCGTTGAGCACCTGGAGGATGGCCACCAAGGCGACGATTGCGGCCATCCCGAGCAGGACCAGGACGCAGGTGCGTATCTGGCGCGGCGTCCGGACCGCGACCCGGATGACCCCGTACACCGCCGCGTACTTCCAGAGGTAGGTGGCGTAGAAGACATCGTCCTGCGTCACCTCGCGACCGCGAGCCACCATGCTCACCAGCGGGAGGAGCGAGCCGGTGAGCAGGAGGGCGAGGATGCCCCAGTCCACCCCACGGAGGTGGGCGGCCACGCGCCGGCCGCGAGCGATCTCGACGAGGCCGCGGAGGGCGAGTCCGCCGAGGACGAGGGCGAGGATCGCCTCTCCCGGTCGCAGCACCGGCACGAGCGACCCCCGGGCGAGGCCGGCGGTCAGCGGCGTGGCCACCAGGAGGAGCATGGCCCCCGCGAAGGGCGCGCGGGCGACGGCGACGACAACCGCCAGGCCCAGGACGAGCGCGACGATGGCGGCAGCGGCCCGGGGTGCCGTGGCCACGAGCGGGGCACAGGCGATCCCCAGGGCGCAGGCACCGGCGACGAGCCACGCGCCTCTCGGATCCACAAGCCGCGGTGCGCCGGTGGCGCCCAGGGCGCGAGGCACTCTCGAATGCGTCATCGCGTGTGCCGCCTCAGGCTGCGACGGGGGCGGGGGCCGCGATGAGCGACTCGACCGCGTCCACGTAGAGACGGCGCTGATGGTGCCAGCGATACGGCTCCGCCACCTCCGTCGCGTGCCGGGCGAGCCGTGGGCCCAGCTCGGGGTCGGCGTGCAGCGCCCGGATCGCCCGCGCGAGATCCTCCGCATCGCCGGCCGTGAACCAGGCGAAGCTCTCCTCGTCGAAGTACGCCTCGACCGAGCGGGTGCGGGACATCAGGGTAGGGGTCCTCAGGACGATGTAGTCGTACATCTTGTTCGTGTGCGTGAGGTCGCGGAACGCATCGCGCTTCATCGCGACGAGCCCGGCGGCCGCGCCCGCCAGCGCCGGCACGAGCTCCTCGTAGGTGACCCAGCCCTCGCTGAGCCGCACGCGGTCCGAGACACCGAGCTCGTCGATGAGGTGGCGGAGCTCCTCGCGATAGGTGCCCTCGCCGTAGATCTCGGCGCGCAGCTCCGGGAGCGCGTCCTTGAGCAGCGCGATCGCCCGGACGAGCGTGTCCTGTCCGTAGTGCGTCTCGATCGTCCCGTGGCAGACGATCGTGAAGTCGCCCGGGGGGCGAGCGGACGGCGGGTATCGGGCCGGATCGAAGAGCTCCTCGTCGCTCGCGTTGAGCACCACCGTGATCGGTCGCTCCGCGCCTCGACTGATGAACGTCTCACGTTGCTCGTCGGTGCAGGTCAAGGCCGCATGGGCGAAGCGGATGCTGGCCTGCTCCGTGACCCCGAGGAGGCGCACGGCGGGATGCCGCTCGTCGGCCCCGAACTTGGTCATGAAGAACTCGGGCATGCACTCGTGGAGGTCCAGGACCACCCGCGCCCCCATTAGCCTGGGGACGAGGGCCGAGAACACGAGCGTGTCCGGGAGGGTGTTGACCTGCACGACGTCGTAGCGCCGGCGCATGTGCATGAGGCCGACGAGCGCCGTCGCCGCCGCCAGGAAGGCTCCGTACGTGAGGAGGTAGGCCCCGGCCCCGCCCTTGCGATGCTGCACCGGGATGCGTCGAATCCTCAACGGGCCGCGGCGCTCCCGGATGGGCTCGCCCGGGCGCCGCAGGCAGAGGACATCGACCTCGTGTCCCGCCTCGAGCAGCGCGGCCACCTCGCGACGGACTCGTGGATCCTGAGGGAAGTAGAACTGACGGACGACGCAGATTCGGGCCATCGACTAGCCGGCCTGCCGCCATCGCCGGCGCAGGAGCACGACGACGACCGCCGTCGCCAGCAGCAGACCGACCACCAGCCCGAGGGCCGCAGCTCGCAGGGGTTTCGGGGACAGCGGCTCGTCCAGGACGTAGGCCGCGGTCAGGAGCCGAGGTGCCGGTTGCGGCTCTGAGAGCCGATCGACGCGCTGCTGCAGGAGCTGGTCCTCGAGCCGGTTGAGCCGATCGGTGAAGATGTACCGCTGGTCCTGGGGCGCCTGTTGCAGGCGCCGACGGACGACAGCGATCTGCTCGCGGATGAGCGCCTCGGCTTCGCGCTGCTCCGCCGACAGGTCGCCGCTGAGGCTCATGTAGGTCCGCGTGACGCGCGTGGCCAGGGTCCGGGCCGTCCGCGGGTCCGCGTCGGCGACGGTGATGCGGACGAGGTCGTCCGGCGCCAACGAGACATCGACCGCATCCTCGAGCTCAGCCAGCGGCCGGCGCACGTCGCGAGCAACCGGAAGGAGCACCGCGCGGCTGAGGATGAGCTCCTTCTGGGTGTTCAGCGTCCGGTCTCGGACGTCGCTGGACTCCTCGCCGAGGGCGACGAAGACGACGTCGGCGCGACCGCCGTAGACCTTCTCGGCGCGCTGGCTGACGACGACGGCCGCTGCGACGGTGAGCCCAACGATCACCAGCGCCAGCGCGACGAGACCGGCGATGGAAGGGCCGGCGAGCGGGCGGGATCGCTCGGAGGGGCCCGGCGGGTCGCTCAGCGCCCATTCCTTCGAGGGCGGAGCCTGGGCCGGCGTCACTCCGTCGCCTCCTCGGTCGGGCTCGTCGATTCGGCGGGGTCTCCGCCCGGGCAGGTTGCGGGTGTCTTAAGTCGCAACACCGGTGCACCGACAGTAGCGGTCATGGGTAGCGCATCGGCATCGGACCGAACATCCGCAAGACATCTGTCCGATGCTCGTTGTTACAGCAGGCGGCTGTGCCTTGGCACGCCTCCGTCCGATTACCGATCACAGGCCGTTGGCAGGCCCTCCTGCTCGCTTAAACAGATTGTGAATCCATGACCGACGTTCAAGAACTGCCTCGCATCAGGAGTGTCAATGCGCCCGAAGGCGTACACATGGTGCCGCGGCAGGCGCCAACGCGCCTGTATCGCCCCCTCAAGCGGGGGCTCGATTTCGTGGGAGCGCTCACACTGACCATCGCAGCGAGCCCCCTGATGCTGGCCAGCGCCGTCGCCGTGAAGTGCAGCAGTCGAGGTCCCGTCCTCTTCAGGCAGCGACGCGTCGGGCTCGACGGGCAGGAGTTCACGGTCCTGAAGTTCCGCACGATGGCGGACGGCGCACCGAGCACGCTGCACGAGTCGCTGATCTCCGAGCTGGCCACCGGTTCCGGGCCCGAGATGGAGCTCCAGAAGTTGACCGCGGATCCCCGAGTCACCCGGGTGGGACGGTTCCTGCGTCGTTGGAGCCTCGACGAGGTGCCCCAGTTCTTCAACGTGCTCGCCGGCGACATGTCGCTGGTCGGTCCGCGCCCCGCCATCCGCTACGAGCTCGCCGTCTACCGATCGGGACACAACGACCGGTTCCTGGTGCGTCCCGGCCTCACCGGCCTGTGGCAGGTGTCAGGACGCTCCCGGCTCGGCCTCCTCGACATGCTCGACCTCGACGCGGAGTACGCACGGCGGCCGAGCCTGGCCACAGACCTCCGGATCCTGGCCAAGACCCCGCTGGCGCTGGTCGGGAAGACGGCATGACCTCCGCAGCGCCGGACGAGCGCCGGCTCACCATCGCGATCGTGGGCCTGGGGTACTGGGGGCCCAACCTCCTTCGCAACGCCTGGGAGATCCCCGGCCTGCGCTTGAAGTGGATCTGCGATCTCGACGAGTTGGCGCTCGAGAAGCAGGTTCGGCGCTATCCCGGCATCGAGGTGACCACGGAGTTCCAGACGGTCCTCGACGACCGTGAGGTCGACGCCGTCATCCTGGCCACGCCGATCAAGACGCACCACCAGCTCGCCAAGCGCTGCCTGCTGGCGGGCAAGCACGTGCTCGTCGAGAAGCCGCTGGCGGCCACCGTGGCCGAGTGCGACGAGCTGACGGCGCTGGCCAACGAGCGCGACCGCATCCTCATGCCGGGGCACACGTTCCTGTACTCGCCGCCCGTCGTCGCGGTCAAGGACCTGATCGCCAGTGGCGAGCTCGGCGATCTCTACTTCGGGACGATGAGTCGCGTCAACCTGGGGATCCACCAGCGAGAGAACAACGTCATCCGCGACCTGGCTCCGCACGACTTCTCCATCCTGCTCTTCTGGTTCGGCGAGCCGCGGTTCGTGCGGGCGATCGGCCGGGAGACCATCGTCCCCGGCTCGCTCGACGTCGGCTTCCTCGACCTGGGCTACGACAGCGGCGCCCTCGTCCACGTCGAGCTCTCGTGGCTCGCGCCGACCAAGCTGCGCCGGACGGTCCTCGTCGGCAGCGGGAAGATGGTGGTCTACGAGGACACCAGCTCCGAGCAGGTGCGGATCTACGACCGTGGCGTGGACCACGTCGAGCCCCACAGCTTCGGCGAGCACCAGCTCGCCTACCGATCGGGCGACGTCATCACGCCGCGGATCGACGTCAACGAGCCGCTGCGACTCGAGCTCGAGGACTTCGCGCATTCGATCCGCCACGGCACCCAGCCCCGCTCGAGCATGCACCTGGGCACCCGCGTGGTCCGGATGATCGAGGCGGCGGAGCTCTCGCTGGAGTACAACGGCGCGCCGGTTCCCGTACCGGCCGGTGACAACGGCCGAGCCCTGCCCGATCGCCGTCGCAGCAGCCGGGGCATGCCGGTCGTCCCGAGCTCCGCGCCGCTCGACCCGGCCCCGCCGCTCGATCCGCTCGTACCGCTGCCCTAAGCCTCGATCCACCGTTGTGAGGGACGGGTTCTGTCCGGTCGGTGACGAAGGATGACTTCCTGAGCAGGCTTTCACCGACTGTGTGCGCAGTCGGGGCCCGCGTCAGGAGGTCACCTTCATGGTGCAGGATGACGGGCCGGTCGGACTGGATGGCGTCGCGGTCGCGTTCGATGACGAGCGGGCGGTGGCCGACGCGGGGATTGTGCTGACGGCGACGCTTGCGCGGCGGCTGGGCATCGAGGCGCTGGTCGATGAGTTCGTCGACCTCGGCGACCGGCCGGGCGCGGCGAACGTGGGCGCGAAGGTCATGACCTTGGTGTCGGCGATGGCGCTCGGCGACGGACTGCATCGACGACTGCGACATCCTGCGCGCACGCCGGACGGGCGAGGTCCTCGGCCACCAGGTTGCGGCGCCGTCGACGCTCGGGACGTTCCTCAGGTCGTTCACCTTCGGCACGGCCGCCAGCTCGACCGCGTCTTGGCTGACACGCTCACCCGCGCGTGGGCGGCGGGCGCGGGCCCAGGGCGACGGGCGGCTGGCCGTCGACGTCGATTCGTTCGTCGGCGAGGTCCACGGCCGCTTCAAGCAGGGCGCCGCGTTTGGCTACACCCGCCAGCGCGGCTACCACCCCATTCTCGCCACCCGGGCGGGCACCGGCGAGGTGCTGCACATCCGCCTCGGCGATCGGCGCCTCGTCGTTCGCCGCGTTCGCACCCTCGACCGCCAGGGCGAGCTGCTGCCCTCCTGGGAGCTGTTTTTCGTTCGCGACCAACCGCACCGACGAGCTCCCTGTCGTTGAGGCCGAGCACCGCCAGCACGTCGTCGTCGAGCTCTGCATCCGCGACCTCAAAGACCAGGCCCTGGCGCACTTTCCCTCCGGCAAGTTCACCGCCAACGCCGCCTGGACGGTCATTGCCTGCCTGGCCCACAACCTGCTGCGCTAGACCGGCGTCCTCGGCCTACCCAGACAGACCATCCGCGCGGCGCGCACCCTCCGCCGCCGACTGCTCGCGCTGCCCGGCCGCCTCACCCGGACCGCACGCCGCTGGACGCTGCACCTGCCGGCCCACTGGCCCTGGCAACACGCTTTCGTCGAAGCGCTCACCCGCATCCGCGCGCTCCCCGCAGCCTGACCACCAACACGACCTCGACCCGCGATCGCGCCGACGCGGCGGCACCCACCGCTGCCCGCCACGAGCACCCTAACCCGCGCCCGACCGCCGAAGCGCGCCCTCTCACGGCCACCGACCACGACGCCAACTCACGCCACGGCCGAACTGACTCCAACACGACGGCCTCAACCGGCCCCACGCCACAGCGGGCCAACGATCGGTGGATCGAGGCCAAGACGTCACGGGGGCGGTCCTAACCCAGGCTGGACCGGTCGATTCCGTGACGGTCCGCCCGGCCGCGTGGGTGGCTCGGCTCGTGCCGCGGCCCGCGCTGCGCGCCTATCGCGGAGCTCGTGGGCGCTGGGATGGGAACGACCCGCTGTTCGGTGCCGGCGCCCGTTCCGGCCCACTTGCTGCGTTGTACTCCGAGGTCAGCTCACTGCCTGGCTACTTCACCTACGACGATGCGATGGGCGTTCACGCTCGTGCTGTCGACTCAGTCAGCCGACGGTGTCCGCGGCGACATCCTCGTGATCGATAGCTATCACGGCCGGTCAACCGTCTTCATGGCCCGTTGCGTGGAGGCGCCCGAGCGTCTCATCGTATGCGACACGTTCGAGGCGTCGACCGAGGACTTCATCCCGAACCGCCTAGCCCCACGATCCTGCGCCGGAACCTCAGCCGGCTGGCGCCGGGCCTCGGAGCGGACCAGCTCGACGTCCGGGAAGGCCGCAGCGACACGGTCGCACTGGACGGCACACGGCTTCGCTTCGCCCACGTCGATGGCGGCCATAACCACGAGGTCGCGCTCAACGACCTCCGACTCGTCGCTGCCCATATCGATCCGGGCGGCGTGGTGGTGGTCGATGACTATGGCCATCCACGGTGGCCCGGGGTCGCAACGGCCGTCGAAGCGTTCCTCCGGGAGATGCCGGAGTTCTCCGTCCTCGCCGACGTGAATCGCTGGACGGAGCCGGGACGAAAGCTCTACCTCAAGCGGCGCTGACACCGCCCATCAAGCCGACGGGCGGTAGTCGGCGGAGCTCCAAGATCACCCGTCTAGACGGACTCGAGGGCGGCGTGCGGGTCAGCCAGCGTCACTGAAGTTCGCGGCCGCCCATGTGCGCTCGGCAAGGTGCCGCTTGGCCGACGCGATGTAGTCCTCGGCTCCCGCGTCGTGCCACAGGCCCGAGTACCACGTCCCCACGGCGCCCCAGAGGTCTCCGGCCGCGTAGCGCGTCCCCTGGGACAGGCTCTGGGGATCGTTGAGCCAGGTGGCGCAGCCGTCCATGTACTGGCGGATCATCATCCCCCAGTAGTCGGCGTTGAAGGCGGTGCTGAGCGCGGCGATCGGCTCCGTCCCGAGGTGCTGGGTGCGCTTGACCTGGGTGATGCCGAAGCTCTGGCCGGCGTCGCCGACGAAGGACATGCGCCACCAGGACTCGTTCACCGCAACGGCGCGGGCGACATCCTCGTCGATGCCCCACTTGTGAGCGGCCCACTGGAGGATCTCGTCGGTGGTGCCGGTGAACTGGCCGGTCACGCGACCCACATGGTCGACGTGACACTGACCCCAGGTGGCGTTGCTGGCCCGGAACGTACTCAGCTCGGAGGCGGAGGGCATCCGCCGGTTCTCCTCGGCGTTGTCAGGACGGGGTTCGAAGCTCGACCGGCGCACCCGCGAGGCGGCGTCGAGGTCGGAGAGGACCGCGGCACCTGCCGGTCGCGTCGTCGCCTTCGCGGCGACGGGCGGAGCCGGTGTGGGGCTCGGCGCGGGCGTGGGGCTCGGCGCCGGCGTGGGGCTCGGGCTCGCCGTCGCCAGGGGCTTCACCGAAGCCAT
>CALMNS010000532.1 GCA_937871635.1 uncultured Solirubrobacter sp. | reverse complement strand
GCCCGAGGGCGAGCCCGAGCCCCAGCAGCGCCCCCAGCCCCAGGTCGGCCGGGTCGCGGCTCGCCAGGGCCAGCGTGAAGACGAGGGCGACCAGCGCGGCGCTCGCGGCGATCCGGCTCATGGGCGCGTCGCCCCTCCCGCGAGCTCGCGCCCGGCGGCTTCGGAGACGGCGAGCAGCGGCTCGGGCCACAGGCCGGTGGCGAGCACGAGCAGCGCGACGCCGACGACCACGACGCGGTGTGCGGCCGGGACGCGAGGTCGATCCTCCTCCCACCGGTCGTGCTGGTAGATCTGGAAGAGGTAGACGAACGACAGCGCGCCGCCGAGGAACAGCATCACGACCGTCGCGACGCTTCCGGCCGACACGCCCGCCTCGAAGAGCGCGGCCTTGCCGAAGAACCCCGGGGACGGCGGGACGCCGGCCACGCTGAGCGCGCCCAGCAGGAACGCGGCGCCCATCAGCGGGCCATGGAGCTGCGCGCCCAGGAACAGCAGCGCCTTGTTGAGGGCGTTGGCGAGGCTGAACACCACGGCGGCCGCCAATCCCACCGGACCGCCGAGCCCGAGCGCGACGAGCACGTACCCGGCGTGGCCGATTGCGGAGTACGCGAGCACCTCGCGGGTATCGCGGCGGGCCACCGCCTGCAGCGCCCCGTAGGCGATGCTCACCGTGCCGATCACGATCAGCGCGCCGGCCGCCAGCTCGAGCTCGCGCCGCAGCAGCACCCCGCCGAAGCGCAGGAGCCCGTAGGCGCCGATGTTGGCCAACGCGCCCGCGAACATCGCCGCCACCGCCGGCGAGGCGCTCACGTAGACGGTCGGCAGCCAGAAGTGGAACGGGAAGAGGCCGAGCTTGACGCCGAACGCGACGAAGAAGGTGATCGCGATGAGGATCGCCGTGTTGGGATCGAGCGCCGCCGCCCGCGCGGCGACCTCGCCCATCTCCAGGGTGCCGGTCGCCCGATACAGCGCCCCCACCGCGATCAGGAACAGGAAGGAGCCGAGCAGGTTGACCACCGCGAAGATGAAGGCGGCGCCGAGCTGGCGCGGCCGGCCTTCGGCCGCGGCCAGGGCGTAGGCGGCGATCATCGCGAGCTCGAAGAAGACGTAGAACGAGAAGACGTCGGCCGTCAGGAACAGCCCGGTGAGCCCGAGGCCCATGAAGAGCGTGAGCGCGGCGGTCAGGCGGGCGTGCGTGCCGGTCAGGACGGCGTGGGCGAGCGCCGCGCACAGCACCCCGCAGCTCACGAGCGCGAACACGGCGCCCAGCGCATCGGCGCGCAGGCGGATCCCGACGTCCGCCGGCCACCCCCCGGCCACCATCTCCACGGGACCCTCGGCGACCACCCGCACCGTCAGGACGGCGAGGGCGGCGCACGCGAGCCCGAGCGCCGCGACCGCGGCCCAGCCGGCGCTCCGCCGCCGCCCGTCGGCGAGCGAGAGGCCGATGGCGGCCGGCCACAGGACGGCGAGCGGGACGACGAGCAGGCTCATGACGTCACCTCCTCGCGCTCGAGCTCCTCCTCGGCGCGCACCTCGGCGCGCGAGAGGTCGTCGAGGTCGACGCTGCGGTGCGACGTGTAGACGCGATACGCGAGCGCGAGCAGCAGCGCGGTGACCGCGAAGCCGATGACCAGCGCGGTCAGCGTCAGCGCCTGCGCGACGGGATCCCCCGTCGGCTCGCCCCCCTCCAGCGGCCGGATCGGAGCCTGCCCGCCGGACAGGCGCGAGGCCATCAGCGTGAGGTTCGCCGCGTTCGAGACGAGGACGAGCCCGACGATCACGCGGAACAGGTCGGGCTTGAGGACCAGGAACACCCCGCAGCCGAAGAGGACGCCCACCGCCATGGCGAAGAGCAGGTTCACCCGTCCTCCCCCGCTCCGGCGGCCACCATGTCGATGATCGCCACCGCCGACCCGAGCACGAGCGCGAAGACCCCGAGGTCGAAGGCCACGGGCGTGATGAGCTCGAGCGTTCCGACGTGCGCCACCTCCGCCCCCGGCCCGGGCGCGTGCTCGAGCAGGGCGCCGCCGTCGAGCGCGGGCACGAGCGCGACGCAGACGGCGAGCGCGAGACCCGCGAGC
>CALMNS010000531.1 GCA_937871635.1 uncultured Solirubrobacter sp. | reverse complement strand
CTCGACGGCCTCGTGGACTCCCGCGGCGTCGATCGCCCGGGCGCGCAGGAGGGCCCGCTCCGCCGCCCCGTGATTGCGTTCGAGCAGGGCCTGGGCGACGTCCTCGAGGGTGAGGGCGAGCTCCTCGAGCACGGGCCCGGCGACGCGGCGCAGCAGCACGACCGGGTTCGTCGGGAACAGGACGGCGGAGATCCCCAGCGCGATGACCGATCCGGCCAGCGCGTCCTGGAAGCGGTCGAAGGCGAAGGTCCCGTCCGGCGGCTCGATGGTCACCACGAGCGCGGCGGAGATCCCCGCCTGGTTGACGATGAGCGGCCCGGAGCCCACCAGGAGCGCCAGCGAGACGGCGAGCAGGACCACGAGCCCGAGCTGGAGCGTCCCGGTGCCGATGGCCAGCACGATGAGGTCGCCGACCAGGATCCCCGCCGCTACGCCGAGCCCCAGCTCGACGGCGCGGCGGCCGCGCTGGCCGTAGGTGACGCTGAGGGTGACAATCGCCGCCACCGGGGCGAAGAAGGGCTGCGGGTTGCGCAGCACCTCGAGTGCGAAGAGCCAGGCGAGGGTGGCGGCGACGGCGATCTGCGCCACCGAGCGGCCGGCCTGGATGAGCCGCGCGGCGCGTGCGCGCGCCGATCGCCGCGACCGCTCGGCGAGGCGCTGGCTCAACCGTCCAGCGTCCGCCGGATCCGCAGCTCGCCGATCAGCGAGCCCGGCGGCCCGGCCGTGACCAGCACGACGGCCGGGAACCACCATCCCCACAGGCGCTCGCCCGCGCCGCGCACGCAAAGGAAGAGCAGGGCGAGGAACCCGACGCCGTGGATCGGGCCCAGGACGGAGACGGCGGCCTCCCGGTCGGTGAGCGCGCAGGCGACCAGGACGACCAGGAGCACGGCGTCGGAGACGGCGACGACCCGGATGATGTCGAGCTGCCGGCGGACGCGATCGCTCACGGCCCGGGCTCCGTCTCCTGCTCGGGGTCGACGACCGGCGCGGCCTCCGAGAGCGCGGTCACCTTCGGGATGGCCTTCGCGGCGCGGTCGATGCGGGCGCGGACCGGCGCGGCGGCGCCGCCGACGAC
>CALMNS010000530.1 GCA_937871635.1 uncultured Solirubrobacter sp. | reverse complement strand
GAACAAGAGGGAGAGCGCGGACCCGAGGCACATGGCGAAGCCGTCCCACCGCGTGGAGCCTTCGACGGTCAGGAGGATGACGAAACCGGCGACGGTCAGGAGCGCCGGCAGCCCGTAACGCAGGACCCACACGCTTGCCATCCTAGGCGCCGGTAGCGTGGATCTGAACGCGCCATGAGGAAACCCACCGACGAACCCCAGGGCCGGCTCCGGAGCCGCCGCCCGATCCGGCTCGACGCGCCACGCGCCGCCCGTGCGCTGGCCGAGGCCCGTGCCGCCGCGGCCAGCGCCCGCCGCCAGGTGCTCGTCCTGGGTCCCCTCCTGGTCGCCGTGCTCGTCGTCTACGACCAGCGCTCGGAGATCGCCCCCGGCTTCCAGCGCTACGTCCGCTACGCGACGGTCGTCGCCCTGGTCATCCTGGGCTGGGCGCTCGCCCGGGACCTGGGGCGGGCGTTCGGCCCCCAGCTCCTGCGCCGCCTGGACCCGGGGACGGCGGGCACCATCGGCTTCCTCATCCGCCTGCTGGCCGTGCTCGTGGCCCTGGTCGTCGCGTTGCGCATCGCGGGCGTGAGCCAGAGCGATCTGGCGGTGGGCGGCGCGTTCACCGCCGTCGTCCTCGGCCTCGCCGCCCAGCAGACGCTCGGCAACCTCTTCGCCGGCACCGTCCTGCTCAGCGTGCGCCCGTTCCGCGCGGGCGACCGGGTGCGCTTCCAGTCGGGCAGCATCGCCGGGACGACGGAGGGCACCGTCGAGTCCCTCGGCCTGATGTACGTGACCCTCCGCCAGGGGGCGGACGTCATCTACCTGCCGAACTCCGCGGCGCTGGCCTCCGCGGTCCGGCCGCTGCGCGAGCCCGACGGCATCGACTTCACCGCCCGGCTGCGCCCCGGGGTGCGGATGGCGGACGTCCAGCGCCTGCTCGAGCTGCTCGTCGAGGTCCCGACCCGCAAGGCGCCGGAGATCGACCTCGAGTCCGTCGACGACGAGGAGACCGTGGTGCGGATCCGGGCCACCCCGGTCAATCCGGAGGACGGCTGGCGCCTGGCCGACGAGGTGCTCGCGGCGGTCGACAAGGCGGTCACCGACGACGTGACCCTCGAGCACGTCATCGGCGAGCGCCCGGCCCCGGCCCCCGCCGACCGCATCGTCGCCAACCGCCCCGACGCCGACACTAGGATCTAGGGCGTGCCCATGCCCAACCGCTTCACCACCCGTGCCCTGGCCAAGGCCGCGGGGCGGGTGCCCGGCCTGCGCCGAATCCCGGTGGTCAAGGTCCTCTTC
>CALMNS010000529.1 GCA_937871635.1 uncultured Solirubrobacter sp. | reverse complement strand
CGTCCGGCGGGCCGGGATCGACGCCATGCGCGAGATCCCGGTCACCGCCGGCGTGCTCGGCGAGCGCGCCGAGGTCCTGGGCGCCGTCTCGCTCGCGCTGCGCCAGTCGCCGCGCTACGTGGACGGTCCCGACGGCGCCAGCGGGTGAAGCGGCGGGCGGGCGCCGGACTTGAGCTCGGCGCCCGCCGGACCAGGTCAGGCCGGGATCCCGGGCGGCCCCAGGATGTCGATCCCGTGCTCGGCGGCGACCGCGGTCAGGCGCTCGACGTCGGGCGGCTCCGTGGGGGCGGCGGGGAGGGTGAGCGTCTGCGCCGGCTCGGAGAGCGCCCGCATGAAGCGCTCGAAGCCGGCGGGCTGGGCGACGAGCAGGAAGCGCGCCGACTCGGAGGTGACGCTGAACGTGTGCGGCACTCCGCGCGGGCCGTAGACGAAGGCGCCGGCCGGCGCGTCGTAGGTCCGGCCGCCGACCCAGAAGGTCAGCGCCCCCTCGGCGACGTAGAACCATTCGTCCTCGCGGTGGTGCAGGTGCAGGGGCGAGCTGAAGCCGCGCGGGGCGTGGTGCTCGATCACCGCCACCTGTCCGTCGGTGGTCTCGGTCGACGACTTGACGAGGGCCAGGATCCCGAGGAACCAGAGCGCCTCACCCTCGCCGGGCCCGAGGGCGATCGGCGGGACGGTCGTGGTGGATGCGGTCGTGCTCGTCATAGGAGCCTCCTTGGTGGTGGGGTTGACGGGCACGAGCAGCGTCTTGGAGCGACGCCCTCCGGTCGATCCCCCGGATGCGGGGATCTTTCGCGCACGCGGCATGGACAGCGCGCTCGGCACGGCCGATAATCGGCCTGCGATGGGCACGGGCCGCTGGCGCGTCGATCGGCTGGTCGAGGAGGTCGACCTCCTCGCCGGGAGGGGACTGCCGCGCGAGGTCTACTACGGCGAGGTCGCGGCGCGGCTGCGGCGGGTGGTCGACTGCGACGCGGCGTGCTGGCACACCCTCGATCCGCAGACGCGGCTGATGACCAGCGACGCCCCGCACGAGCTCGTCGAGCGGGGCGTCTTCACGCCCGCCACCGCGGCGACCGCCGCCGAGCGGCTCGCGCGGAGCGAGTACGCCGTCGAGGACGTCAACACGTTCGCGTCGCTCGCCTCGCGCAGGGCGCCCGTCGGGATCCTCAGCGAGGCGACCCGCGGCCGCCCCGAGCGCAGCGCGCGCTATCGCGACCTGCTCGCGCCGGCGGGGATCCCGTTCGAGCTGCGCGCGGCGTTCGTCAGCCGCGGGAGGGCCTGGGGCGCCGTC
>CALMNS010000528.1 GCA_937871635.1 uncultured Solirubrobacter sp. | reverse complement strand
GACGAACGCCCTGAGGAACGTCAGCGGTGGAGCACGGCCGGGAGCGCCCGACATCGTGGACCGACCGGTGGGTTCGGCGCTCAGCCTCCGTGCCCGGGGCGGGATTCGGTACGGCGCAGGCTCCATGCGGTCGCGCCGTCGCCGACGGTGAGTGCTGCCAGTCCGAGTGCGGCGGTGCGGGGGCGGGGCTCAGAGGTCCGCCTGGTCTCATCGAGCAGGTAGGCGATGATGGCGACGTTCAGTGCGGCCCGGGCAGCCATCCAGCGCCATCGTGGCCGCCCGGCGATCAAGCCCGGGGCAAGTGCCAGGTCGGCCAGTCCGATGATCCGGACCGGCTCGGGGCGGCGCAGGCCAAGCGCCGCGGCGACGGCGTCCGGAGCGTACGCGAGGCCGCCGCCGAGCACGGTGGTGCCCACGCCGACGGTCGCAGCGGTTCGCATGGCGACTGGTGCAGTCATCAGCTCACCGAGCGCGCCTGGTCGTTCCAGAAACGGGCGCGCAGCGCCCGCTTGTCGATCTTGCCGACGGCGGTGGTCGGCAGCCGCTCGACGACGTGGACGTTCTTCGGCGCTTGGTGGGAGCCCTTGCGCGTGCGGACAGCCAGCCGCAGCGCTTCGGGGTCCAGCGTCGCGTCGGGGCGGGCGACCACGAAGGCGGTGACGGCTTCGCCCCACTTGGCGTCTGGCACGCCGATGACGGCCGCGGCCGACACGCCGGGTTGGTCGGACAGGACATGTTCCACTTCGCTTGGGTAGATGTTGAAGGCCCCCGAGATGATGAGGTCGTGTTTGCGGTCAACGATATGGAGGAAGCCTCCCTCGTCGCGGCGGGCTATGTCACCCGTACGCAGCCAGCCGCCGCGCAGCGCCTCCGTGGTGGCCTCGGGCCGGTTCCAGTAGCCGGCCATCATGAACGGGGCGCGCAGGCACATCTCACCGACGTCGCCGTCGGCGACCGCCTCCCCGCCGTCGTCGAGCAGCTCGACCTGCGCCCCGGTGACCGCTCGACCGCAGGAGCTCAGCAGGTCTGGCCGGCCGACGGGGTCGTGCTCGTCCTTGCGCAGGACGGTGCCCAGGCCGAGTGTCTCGGTCTGGCCGTAGCCCTGCAGCAAGACCGGCCCGAACGCCTCGATCGCCTCGGCGAGTCGCGAGGGCGACATGGGGGAGGAGCCGTAGACGACGGTCTCCAAGCTTGCGAGGTCCCGCTTGCCGAGGCCGCCGCGGTCCAACAGGGCGTAGAGGATCGTCGGAACGACGAAGGCGTAGTTGATCTGCTCGCGCTCGATGGCATCCAGCCAAGCCTCCGGGTCGAAGGCCGGCAGCAGCACGACCGTGCCGCCGCGCGCAAGCGTTGGCGCCACGGGCAGTCCGGAGGCGTGGGTGATCGGTGCGCAGGCCAGATAGCGCGGGCGATCGGGAAGGCTCCACGCGTCGGCGAGCGCGAGCATCCCGGCCATCATCGAGCTGTGGTCGTGCAGCACGCCCTTCGACCGGCCCGTGGTCCCGCCGGTGTAGGGCATCCAGACGATGTCCTCGGACGGGGCGCGGGGCGCGCGCAGCGGTCGTGAGGGGGCGGCCTCGGCCAGGGCGTTGAGGTCCTCGCCCACCTCGCACGGCCCGAGCGTCAAGACGGTCTGCACCGAGGACGCCCGTTCGGCGATCTCAGCACCCGTCTCGGCGTACTTGGGGTGGACGAGCAGGACGGTGGCCTGGGCGTCGTCGCAGAGGGCGACGTGGTCCTCGACAGAGCCGAGCGGATGGAGTCCACTCCAGCGTGCGCGGACCATGCCGGCGGCGACCTGCGCCAAGTACGTGCGGGGGGCGTTGGGGCTCAGCGCAACCATGCTCGCGCTGTCCCGCAGGCCCTTGGCCGCCAGCACGTGGGCGAACCGGCTGATCAGGTCGGCCGACTGGGAGTAGGTCAGCCGTTCGCCGTCGGCGACGAAAGCCTCACGGTCCGGGTAGCGCGTGAGCGCCTCGGCGAGCGTCTGCAGATAGCTGGGTCCTGTGGTGGGTCGCACGGTACGTCTCCGGTCAGCTCGGGTACGAACACCTTGCAATCTATACTGCTTAGTTAGTATTGTCCATTGGGTGAGCGAACATCTGACTGTTCAGGAGTCGTGGGGTCGACGGTTGCCGCCCGGGCTGGCGGCTCGTCTCCGGGTACCGATCATCGCCGCACCGATGCTGCGCGTCTCCGGCCCCGAGCTGGTGACGAGCGTGTGCGCCGCGGGTGCATTGGCCGCGTTCCCCACGCTCAACGCGCGCACGCCGGAGGCGCTGGACGAGTGGCTGACCACCATGGAGCACGCGGCGGCCGCCGCCCCCGGGCCGGTCGCGCCGCACTGCGCGAACCTGGTCATGCGCCCAGACCTGGTCCAGGCGCACCTGCCCGTCCTGGTCGACCATCGCGTGGAGGTCGTGATCACGAGCGTCGGGTCGCCGGCGCTCGCGGTGGACGCGCTCCACGAGGTCGGCAGTCTGGTCCTCAGCGACGTGGCCACCCTGGATCACGCGCGAAAGGCGGTGCGGGCCGGCGCCGACGGCCTCGTCCTGCTGACTGCAGGATGCGGAGGTCAGACGGGGTGGATGAACCCGTTCGCCTTCGTCCGCGCCGTGCGCGAGTTCTACGACGGGATCGTCGTGCTCGCGGGCGGGATGTCCGACGGGGTGGCGCTTCGCGCTGCCCTGGCGCTCGGCGCCGACCTGGGCTACGTGGGCACGAAGTTCATCGCGGCGGAGGAGAGCATGGCCTCCAGCCGTTACCGCCAGCGGCTGACCGACAGCACCCTGGACGACGTCCTGCTCACGCGGGCGTTCACCGGCCTGCCGTCGAGCTTCCTGCGCCCGGCGATCGTCGAGGCGGGCCTGGACCCCGACCGCCTCGATGAGGAGGTCACGCCGGAGATCGCCGACGCCGTGTACGGCGGACGCGGTCACGCCGAGGGCCCCAAGCGCTGGACGGACATCGTCTCGGCCGGGCACTCCGTCTCCGGCATCCACGCCACCGAGCCTGCGGCGGTCGTTGTGGAGCGCCTTGCGCGAGAGTTCGACCCCGCCGGGACGCGCCACAGTGTGGCGGCGGCGTGATCGCCCTGCAGCCACGGGGCCCCGCCCTGTGGGCGAGGCTGGACCGACCCGGGGCGGCCAACGCCCTGGATCCGGAGACGGTCGCAGACCTCCACCGGGCCGTTGACCGGGCCGAGGAGCAGGCGGCCATCCGGGTGCTCGTGATCGCTGCGGCGGGCCGGTTCTTCTGCGCCGGTGCCGACCTCAAGCAGCTCCGCGGCGACGGGCCGCAGGCCTCCTGGGACGGGCTGCAGACCTTCCTGGAGG
>CALMNS010000527.1 GCA_937871635.1 uncultured Solirubrobacter sp. | reverse complement strand
CCCTCCACGTCCTCGTCGACGCGGTCGCCCACGTGCCAGGCCGCGGCCGGGTCCACCTCGCCGACCAGGGCGAGCGCGCGCTCGAACGGCCGGGGATCCGGCTTGGCCGCCCCCACCTCCGCGGAGCTGACCGCGCCGTCGAGCAGCGGGGCCAGACCCGTCGTGGCGAGCACCTCGTGCAGCGACACGTCCCAGTTGGAGGCCACCACCAGCCGCAGGCCGGCGTCGCGCAGCTCGCGGAGCACCGCCATCGCCTCCGGATAGGGCTCGAAGCGGATCGCGTCGAGCAGGACGCCGAGGACCATGCCGGTCGGCACCCCGCGCAGCCCGAGCGAGCGGACCACCACCTCCGCACAGCTCGCGCGCACCCGCGCGAGCCCCTCCGCGTCGGCGGCCTCGTGCGGGTGGGCCCGGTAGTACGCGATCTCCTCGCGGACGGCCCGCGCCGCGGCGGCCTCGTCGACCCGGATCCCCAGTCGCGTGGCCAGACCTTCGCGCAGCAGCGGCGCGGGGTCGGGAAACTGCACGAGCGTGCCCAGCGCGTCGAGCACGACGACGCGAGCAGGGATCGGAGCCGGGCGGCCGTACAACGGGAAGGGACTACCCTCGACCCCCTCCTTTCATGAGCCGCTCCCACCGGACCAGGCGCCGCCGCTCGAGCCGCGGCCGCCCTCGCAACAAGGCGCTCCTCGCCGTCATGCTGATGGCGGTCTGCGTCGCGCTGGCCGGGCTCGGCGGGGTCGGCTACGTGCTCTCGATCGCCAACTCCGCGCCGCCGCTGGCCGAGCTCAAGATGGCCGATCAGGGGCAGATCTCCACCGTCTACGCCTCGGGGGGCGAGCGCCTGGGGGTCATCCAGGCCGAGGAGCTGCGCCAGCCCATCTCCGGCTCGGAGATCCCCAAGATCCTCAAGGACGCCACGATCGCCATCGAGGACGAGCGCTTCTTCAGCCACTCGGGGGTCGACTACGAGGGGATCGCCCGCGCCGCCGTCGAGAACGCCAAGGCGGGCTCGACGCGGGAGGGCGGCTCGACCATCACCCAGCAGGTGATCCGCAACCTCTACATCTCCAACGAGCGCACCTACGAGCGCAAGATCAAGGAGGCCAAGCTCGCCGAGGAGCTCGAGCAGGAGCGCTCGAAGGACTGGATCCTCAACAAGTACCTCAACACGGTCCCCTACGGCACCGCCGGCGGCCAGTCCGCGATCGGCGTGCGCGCCGCCGCGCGGGTGTACTTCGACAAGCGCGTCGACGATCTCGACCTCGACGAGGCGGCGCTGCTGGCCGGGCTCCCGCAGGCGCCGACGGACTACTCGCCGTTCCGCTCCCCCGGGGCCGCGCAGCAGCGCCGCGACGAGGTGCTGGGCAAGATGGCCGAGCTCGGCATGGTCACCCGCAAGCAGGCGACCGACGCCATGGCCCGCGAGGTCGACACGGACTCCATCAAGGGCTCGAAGTTCTTCACCCAGCGCCGGGAGAAGTACTTCTTCGACTACGTCAAGGACGAGCTGCTCAAGGAGTACGGGGCCAAGACGGTGCGCCAGGGCGGGCTCAAGGTGACCACCACGATCGACCTGGCCAAGCAGCAGGCGGCCCGCAAGGCCATCCAGGGTCGCCTGGCCGGCGTGGGCCCCTCCTCGGCGATCGTCTCCATCGACCCCAAGAACGGCTACATCAAGGCGATGGCGTCCTCGGCGGAGTACGGGCGCTCGAAGTTCAACCTCGCCGCCCAGGGCAAGCGCCAGCCCGGCTCGGTGTTCAAGGTGATGACGCTGATGGCGGCGCTGCGGCGCGGCGTCGACCCGCGGTCGACGACCTACACGTCGCGCTCGCCGACGGTCGTCAGGGACCGGCTGTGCCCGGGCTACGAGGTCAACACCTACAGCCGCACGGGGGCCGGGTCGCTCAACCTGGAGCAGGCGACGCTCAAGTCCGACAACTCCGTCTTCATCCAGCTCGCCCTCGACCTCGGCCCCGCCGAGGTCAAGAAGACCGCGCGCGACCTCGGGATCCGCTCCCGGCTCGAGGGCTACTGCGCCGAGACGCTCGGCGGCCTGACGGACGGGATCACCCCGCTCGAGACGGCCAACGCCTTCGCCACGATCGTCTCCGGTGGCTACCGCAACCGGCCGACCGCGATCACCAAGATCGCCTTCCCGAGCGGGAGGGTCGCCAAGGGCTCCAAGCTCCCGGAGCGCTTCCGCATCAAGCGCAAGAAGGCCTTCGACGCGGCGGTCACCTACGAGGCGGTCAAGATCCTCGAGAAGAACATCTCGGCCCCGGGCACGGGCGCCAACGCGGACATCGGTTGCCCGGCCGGCGGGAAGACGGGGACCACCGACAAGAACACGGACGCCTGGTTCGTGGGCTTCACGCCGCGGCTGGCCACGGCGACCTGGGTCGGCTTCCCGAAGGACCGCACGCAGATGAACGGCCTCTACAACGGCAGGAACGTCGACGGCGGCACGTTCCCGGCCGAGATCTGGGGCGACTACATGAAGAAGGCCAAGGGCTCCTTCTGCGGGGACTTCAAGAAGCCGTCCACCCCGTTCACCTCCGCGCCGTTCTTCGGACGGCTCTCGCGGACCGGGACGGACGGCGCGGCCACGGACGATCCGGCCACGCGCGGTCCGGCCACGGGCGGTCCGGCCGCGGCGACTGCGGGCGGCGCGGGGC
>CALMNS010000526.1 GCA_937871635.1 uncultured Solirubrobacter sp. | reverse complement strand
CGCCAGGCCCTCCCGCAGCAGACCCCAGATCCCGGTGGGCGCCAGGCGCACGATGAGCACGAGCAGGATGCCGGTGAGCAGCGAGCTGACCTCCGGCGAGCCCTCGAGCTGCTGCTGGATCCCGTAGTAGACGACGAGGACGCCGATCACCGGGCCCATCAGCGTGCCGACCCCGCCGACGACCGTCATCACGATCGCGTTGATGGTCCAGCTCAGGCCGAAGGCGGAGTTCGGCTCGATGCTCACCTGCTGCGCGGCGACGAGGCCTCCGGCCACGGCCATGAAGGCGCTCGTCAGGACGAACGCCACGAGCTTGACCCCGAACGCCGGGACGCCGAGGGTGCCGGCGGCGTCCTCGTTGTCGCGGATCGCCATCAGCCGCAGCCCGTAGTCGCCGTTGCGGATGAGCCAGCCGGCGGCCATGACGACGCCGGCGAGCACGAGGGCGTACAGGTAGAGCGTGCCGGCCTCGGGCGCCTGCTCGAACGGGACGGCGATCCCCTGCGTGGCGCCGGCCCAGTCCCAGTTGAGGAACAGCGACTGGGCGGCGAGGGTCAGCGCGAGCGTCCCGATGCTGAAGTAGGCCGCGCGCAGCCGGAAGAGCGGCACGGAGACGACGAGGGCGAAGACCGCCCCGGCGACGGCCGCTCCGGCCAGGGCGACCACGACGCCGACGCCCGTGTGCACGAGCAGCAGCGTCAGGGCGTAGGAGCCCAGCCCGACGAAGCCGCTCGTCCCGAGCGAGACCTGCCCGCCGAGCCCGCCGAGGATGTTCCACGCCTGGGCGAGCGCCACGTAGAGGAAGATCGTCACGGCGACGTCGACCCCGTACCGGCTCATGCTGCCGCGGGCGGCGGCCAGGGACACGACCCCGAGCGCGATGAGCCCGAGGCCGACCCACGTCTTCGAGCGCAGTGCCGTCATGCCAGCCTCCTGCCGAGGATGCCGTTCGGACGGACCGTCAGCGCGAGGAAGAACAGTCCGTAGATGATGAGGCTGCGCCACTCGCCGCCGAGGAGGTGGACACCGACCCCCTCGACGACGCCGAGGAGGATGCCGCCGATCAGCGTCCCCAGGATGCTGCCGATGCCGCCGAGGACGACGACGGCGAACGCCGTCAGGACCCACGCCAGCCCGGAGGTCGGCGTGAAGCTGAACGTGATGCCGATCAGCACGCCGCCGACGGCCGCCATCGCCGCGGCGACCCCGAACGTCGCGGCGTACAGCCGCCGGACGTCGATCCCGACCGCCGATGCCGTGTCGGGGTCGGCCGCGGCGGCTCGGACCATCGCGCCGAGCCGCGTCTTGAGCAGGACGCGGTGCGTCACCCCGATGAGCACCACGCCGACCGCGAAGGCGATCAGGTACGCCACGCGGATGTCGATGCCCAGCACGCTGACCCCGGCGTCCGCGTAGGACGCCGGCAGCGACTTCGGATCGGACGAGTAGCCCTGCTGCAGGAGCGCGATGATCAGCAGCGAGAACCCGAACGTGGCCACGAGCGGGGCGTCCTCGTTGCGCCGTAGCAGCGGCGTCAGCACCCACGCCTGCATGGGGTAGGCGATCGCGAAGACCACCGGGATCACGACCACCAAGGACAGCAGCGGGTCGAGCCCCAGGCGGTCGACGACGAGGTAGGAGACGAAGGCGCCGCCGACGAGCAGCTCCCCGTGGGCCAGGTTGACCAGGCCCAGGACGCCGAAGGCCAGCGACAGCCCCAGGGCGATGGTCGCGTACAGGCCTCCGAGGAGGATCCCGTTGACGATGGCGTTGGTCACTGCTTCGACTCCCGGTCTCGTCGCCGACGGATCATCGGGATCACTTGAGCCCGGCGACCGGCGTCTGCAGCTTCGCGTCGCCGCCCGCGGGATAGACCTGGACGCCGTTGCCGTTCTGCCACTGCAGCATCGGCACCTCGACGCCGTAGGCGTTGTCCGTGAACTTCACGCGGCCGACGGGGTACATCTTGTCCGTCTTGCCGATCGCCTCGTTGATGGCCTCGGGCTCGGTCGAGCCGGCTGCCTGGATCGCGTCGAACAGGATCGACGCCGCGGTGTAGCCCGACACGGCCAGGCCGAGGTCGTGGGCGTTGGGGATCTGCTTGCCCAGCGTCTCCATGACCTGCTTCGTCTCCGGGCGGTCGGGTTGCGGCAGCCAGTTCCCCAGGCCGCTCGTGCCCTCCGCCGACGACTTCAGCGCCGCGCCCCACCCGCTGTTCGTCCCGCACTTCTCGCAGAAGGCGAGCTTCGGGCTGTAGCTCAGCGCCTTGAACTGCTTCCACAGCGCCACGCCGTCCGGCGGGATCATCTGCGCGATGACGATGTCGGCGCCGGACGCCTTCGTCCGGCGGATGAACGACGAGAAGTCCGTGGTGCCGACCGGGAACTTCGCGTGGTAGGCGATCGTGTAGCCGTACTTCTTGGCGTTCTCCGTCCAGAGCCTGCCCTGGGCGATGCCGTCCTGCTCGTTGTCGGTGAAGAGCGCGACCTTCTTGTTCGTCTGGGTCAGGTTCGCGGTCTCGTACTGGACCGTCGTCGCCTGCCGCTCGTCGAAGAACTGGTCCCACGCGTAGTTCCAGCCGGACTTCGAGCCCGAGAGGAACGCCCGGATCGGGTTGAGGCCCATCACGAGCGGGACGCGCAGCGTCTCGGCCATCGCGCCGATCGCGTTGTTGATCGGCGGCGTGTTCGACCCGAGCAGCGCCACGGCCTCCTCTCGCGTGACCAGCGTCCTGGCCTGCTGGGCGGCGAGGTTCGGCTCGGACTTGTTGTCGAGCTGCTTGAGCTCGATCTTGCGCTTCGTGCCGCCGACGTCGAGACCTCCGGCGTCGTTGACCTCCTTGACCCGCTGGGCGTAGCCCTTCTGGAGCAGCGCTCCGATCGGCGACAGGGGGCCGGTCAGCGACCCGCTGGCCCCGACCACGACGGGTCCCTTCCCCCCTCCGCTCCCGCCCTCGCTCGAACCGCAGGCGCTCAGTCCTCCAGCGACCAGCGCCACCATGACCATCGCCACGCGCTTCATCTCATCCTCCTGGTTGGGACAGCTCTGACTGTGGGTGGGCGGCGGGCGTCGCCCCGTCGCCCTCTCGCCGCCCGAAGTAGGCCTCGCGCAGACGCTCCTCGCCCGAGAGCTCCTCGGGGTCGCCCTCGAAGGAGACGCGTCCGCGGTCGAGCACGTAGGCGCGATCCGCGAGCCGCAGGCAGCGATGGACGTTCTGCTCGACGAGCAGGATCGACAGGCCGGAGTCGCGGATCTTCGCGAGCGCCTCGTAGAGCGCGTCCGTCGCGACGGGGGAGAGCCCGAGCGAGACCTCGTCGCAGAGCAGCAGCCGGGGCTGCGCCATGAGCGCACGGCCGACCGCCACCATCTGCTGCTGGCCGCCCGACAGCGTCTCCGCGAGCTGGTCGTGGCGCTCGGCGAGGATCGGGAAGAGCTCGTGGACTTCGGCGAGCGTCTCGGGGGCCGCCTCGCGGGCCGGCCGCGTCTGTGCCCCGAGCATGAGGTTCTCGGCGACGGTGAGGCCGCCGAACAGGCGCCGACCCTCCTGGCAGTGGGCGATGCCGAGGCGTGCCCGCGCGTGGGCGCTGAGCCCGGTGACGTCCTGGCCGTCGAACGAGACCCGGCCGCCGCTCGAGCGCGTGAGGCCGCTGATCAGCCGCGTCATCGTCGTCTTGCCGGCGCCGTTGGCCCCCAGCACGGCGACGACCTCGCCGGCGCCGACCTCCAGGTCGACCTCCCGCAGGACCGTCGCGGCGCCGTAGGCCGCGCTGGCGTGCTCGACGCGGAGCAGTCCCTGGCGCGCGCCTCGGCGGCGGGGGCCCTGCGTCTGAGCGTCCCCGGCGGCCTGGTCCTTCGTCCCGAGGTAGATCTCGTGGACGTGCGGGTCGGCGGCGATCTGGGCCGGGGTCCCCTCGGCCACGAGCTTGCCCCAGTCGAGGACGACGACGCGCTCGACGATGTCGGCCACCACCCGCTCGACGTGCTCGACGACGATCAGCGTCCGGTCCTCGCGGATCATGAGCAGCAGCTCGATGACCTGGTCGAGCTCCTCGCCGACGAGGCCGGCGGCGATCTCGTCGAGGAGCAGCAGCTGCGGCTCGAGGCTCAGGGCCCGGGCGAGCTCCAGGCGCTTGAGGTCGAGGAGCGGGAGCGTGCCCGCGGCCCGATCGGCCTTGGCGGCCAGGCCGCAGATCTCGATGACCTGCTCGACGCGCTCGCGGGACGACATCGGGCCCCGGCGGTGCAGCGCGCCGACCCGCACGTTCTCGCGCACGCTGAGGCCCCGGAACGGCTGGGGGATCTGGTGCGCGAAGCCGACCCCGAGCGCGGCGATGCGGTGGCGCGCCATGCCCGTCGTCTCGCGGTCCCCGATCGACACGACGCCCGCGTCGACGCGGTGCTCGCCGGCGAGCACCTTGAGCAGGGTGCTCTTCCCGGCGCCGTTGGGCCCGATGACGCCGACGGACTCGCCGGCGGCGACCGCGAGATCGACGCCGTCGAGCGCCACGACGCCGCTGAAGCGCTTCGTGACGCCCTGCAGGGACACGATCGCGCCGCTGCCCGCGGACGCCGAGGGGGTCAGGGGCACCGGATGGCCGCTGAGGCTCACCTCGACGCCTCCGCGGTCCTCGGTGTCAGCAGGTCGCGGAGGCCGATGCGCTCGAGGAAGGCGGCGCGGACGGCGTCGTAGACGTCGCTGACCTCCTGGCTGCCGTCGCCGAGCGGGTCGACGTGCGTCCGCAGGGGACGCTCGCCCTTGGGCAGGTCGACGATCCGCGCGACCACGCGGGCGACCTCTCCGACGTCGGCGTCCTCGGGCGTCTCGGCCGCCAGCCGCGCGCCGACCTCGTGCGTCAGGCCGGCGTAGTGCTGCTCGTAGGCGTCGGCGACCTGCTGGTCCTCGGGATGGCCGGCGTTGGCGAAGTGGTTCGTCCCCGAGGTGAAGGCGCCCGGGACGACGATCGCGGTGTCGATCCCGAAGCGGGCCAGCTCCGCGGCGTACTGGACGGCGAACGTGTCCATCGCGGCCTTCGCGGCGAAGTACGGGGTCAGGTACGGCGGGGTGCCGCCCCGCACGCTGGTGCTCGAGATCCAGACCAGCAGACCTTCGCCCCGGCGGCGCATGCTCGGCAGCACGGCGCGGTTCACGCGCTGCGTGCCGAGCACGTTGACGTCGTAGAGCTGCGCGATCTGCTCGGGGGTGAACGCCTCGGTCGGTCCCGTGACGAGGTGCCCGGCGTTGTGGACGACGACGTCGATGTCGCCGCTGTCCTCGCCGACCGTGGCGACCGCCGCCCGGACCGAGGCGTCGTCGACGACGTCGAGCTCGACCGCGCGGAGCGAGACGGCGTGCTCGACGGCGAAGGCCTCGAGCTCGACGACGGCGGCCGCGTTGCGTCCGCCCGTCGCGCGCATGCCGGCCCACACGACGTGCCCAGCGCGGGCGAGCTCGCGCGCCGTGAGGGCGCCGATCCCGCTCGAGGCGCCGGTGACGAGGATCGTGCGCGGCATCAGGGCCTCCCCGCGGCCTGGGCGACGGCCGGTCGCGGCTCGGGGCGTCCGGCTTCGAGCTGCCGGCGAAGCTGCGCGACCAGCTCGTTGCACGCGTCGAGGGACGCCGCGACGCCGTAGACGTAGAAGTCCGGGCGGGTGATGACGACCACGGCATCGCGCTCCGACAGCCACGCCGCGTAGCGGCCGTCCTCGTCCTCGGCGTCGCCGGCCGGCCCGAGCTGCGCGAACACCGTCCCCAGCTCGTCCATGAAGGTGCGCTCCGCGGTGCCCAGCGCGGCGCGCGGATCGCCGGCGACGCTGATGACCTGCCAGCGCGATCCAGCGTCGAACGCGTCGTCGAACAACGCGACGGCGCCGCCGCGCCGTACGCGGGCCTGGAGGCCGAGCTCGCCCGCCGGCGCCTGCACGCGCCCCTGCTCGTCGC
>CALMNS010000525.1 GCA_937871635.1 uncultured Solirubrobacter sp. | reverse complement strand
ACCTCGGGCTGCTCGGCCTCATCGCGGCGACGGCGGTGGTCGCCCTGCCGGTCGTCGGGTCGCTGCTGGTCTCCGGGCTGCTCGTGCTGCCCGCGGCGACCGCCCGGGTCCTCTGCCGCGGGGTGTTCGCGATGCTGCCGGCGGCTTGCGCGATCTGCGCGGCCGAGATCGCGGCCGGGCTGGCCTTCGCACGGGCGCTCGACGCGCCGCCGGGGGCGGTGATCTGCGCCGTCGCCGGTGCGGCGTTCGCGTCGGTCATGCTGATGGACCGGCTGCTTCGCGGCCGGGACGGGGTCCGGAGATGACCGCCGCGGTCTCCGTCGACGGGCTCGGCGTCGCCTTCGGAGCGCGCGCCGCCCTCCAGGACGTCTCCTTCACGGTTCCGGCCGGCTCGTTCGTTGGCATCCTCGGGCCCAACGGCGCGGGGAAGACGACGCTGCTGCGCGCGCTGCTCGGTGACGTCGCCCACACGGGCCGGCTCGCGATCGAGCGCCCGGTGGCCTACGTGCCGCAGCTCTCAGACGCGCAGGGCGCCTTCCCGATCGACGCGCTCGGCGTCGTGCTCATGGGAACCTATCCGCGGCTGGGCTGGTGGCGTCGCCCGTCGGGGGCGGACCGCGACGGGGCCCGGGAGCTGCTCGACCGCGTCGGCCTCGCCGACCGCGCCCGCAGCACCTTCGACGAGCTCTCCGGCGGTCAGCGCCAGCGGGTCCTGCTCGCTCGTGCCCTCGCGCAGGAGGGCCGGGTCCTGCTGCTCGACGAGCCGCTCTCGGGCACGGACGCCCGCTCGCGCGAGCTGGTCCTCGACGTCATCGCCGAGCAGTGCGCGCGAGGCCGGACCGTCCTGATGACCACGCACGACCTCGCCGAGGCGGCGCGGGTCTGCGACCGCATGCTCGTCCTCAACCGCGGGCTGGTGGCGGAGGGGACCACGGAGGAGATCTTCACCGAGGACGTGCTGCGTCGCGCCTACGGCGGAGACGTCCTCGTGCTCGACGGCCGCCCGGCGGTGATCGACGACCCGCATCACCACGCCCCCCGGGAGCGCGTCTGAGTGGAGTGGCTGACCGATCCGTGGACGTCGGAGATCATGCGCCGGGCGTTCGCCGAGGCGATCGTCATGGGAGCCGCGGCGGGGGCGCTGGGCTGTTTCGTGCTCCTGCGCGGCCTCGCCTTCCTGGGGGAGTCGGTGGCGCACACCCTCATCCTCGGGGTGGTGGTCGCGTTCCTGCTCGGCGGTCCGGTGGCGCTGGGGGCGGTCGGTGCGGCGGCGGCCACCGTCGGCCTCTCGAGCCTGCTTGCCGCCGACCGACGGTTCTCGGTCGACGTCTCCATGGGCGTGCTGCTGCCGAGCTTCTTCGGGCTCGGGGTGACCCTCATCGCCCTCACCGACGGGTATCGCGCGCGGCTGGAGGACACCCTGTTCGGGGCGATCCTGGGGGTGACCGACCTGGACCTCGGCCTCGCCGCCTTCGTCGCGCTGGCGGCGGCGGCGACGCTGCTCCTCGCCGGCAAGGAGCTGGCGCTGGTCGCCTTCGACCGTCCGATGGCGCGGGCCATGGGCTACCGCGTGGGGCTGCTCGACCTGCTGCTCTTCGCGCTGGTCACCCTCGTCGCGGTCGTCGCCCTCCGTGCGGTGGGCAACGTCCTGCTCACCGCGATGCTGCTCGGGCCGGCGCTCAGCGCGCGACTGCTCACCCGGACCCTGTGGCCGATGGTCGCCCTGGCCGGAGGGCTCGGCACGCTCGCGGGCGTCCTCGGGCTCTACTGGTCGTACTCCAGCGCGGTCGGCGGCGGCCCGGCGATCGTCCTCGTGGTGGCGATGCTCTTCGCGCTGGCCGCCGGCGGACGGGCGGCGATCACGCTGGTCCGGTAGGGTAGTTGAGAATGAGCCTCATTCCCTCCGCCCTGGCCCGGGTCCTCGTCCTCGGAGTGGCGGCCCTGGCGCTCGTCGCGTGCGGCGACGACGACGAGGCCGGCAGCGCCGCCACGCCGTCGGCCTCCCCCGAGCGCGTATCGGTCGTCGCGACGACCATGCAGCTCCAGGACTTCGCCCGCCAGGTCGGGGGCGATCGCGTTGAGGTCACCGGCATCCTCGGCCCCGACAACGAGCCGCACGAGTACGAGCCGACGCCCTCGGACGCCGAGGCCCTCGCCGACGCCGACGTCGTCCTCGAGAACGGCGCGAACCTCGACGAGTGGCTCGACGACCTGCTCGCCAACGCGGGCTCGAAGGCGAAGCGGGTGACCGCTGTCGACGGGATCGAGCTCCTGCCGACCGAGGAGGAGGGGTTCCCGGGCGATCCGCACGTCTGGCACGACCCCGACAACGCGAAGCGGATGGTCGACAACATCGCCACGGGCCTGTCCGCCGCGAACTCGGAGGGGCGGACGACCTTCGTGCGCAACGCGACGGCCTACAAGGCCAAGCTCGACGGGATGGCGAAGCAGATCCGCGCGACCTTCGCGCCGATCCCCGCCGACCGGCGCAACCTGATTACCACCCACGACGCCTTCGGCTACTTCGTGCGCGCCTCCGACCTCAACCAGGTCGGCACGGTGCTCCCGTCCGTCTCCACCGACTCCGAGCCGTCGGGGCGGCAGGTCCGCGAGCTCGTCGAGGCCATCCGCGCCCAAGACGTCAAGGCCATCTTCACCGAGGAGGCGGTCGACGCCAGTCTCGAGAAGCAGATCGCCGACGAGGCCGGCGCGGAGGTCTCGACGTCGCTCTACGCGGACGTGCTCGGCGAGCCGGGCTCGGAGGGCGAGACGTACATCGACGCCGAGCTGGCCAACGCGAAGGCGATGGCCGCGGCGTGGGCAGGAAGCTGAGTTCGGCCACGGACACCTCCACCACCCGCACGAGGATCACGTGGACGACCACGTCCTCCCGGTCGACTGAGAGTGGTTCTCGTTAGCATCCGCTGCGATGGACGCCGACGCCCGGGCCCGCTGGCTGGCTCACGCCGACGCGCGGTTGCGCGGCGCGGGCCTGCGCGCGAGTGCGGGCCGACTGCGGGCCGACTGCGGTGGTCGAGCTCCTCGCGCGCGAAGGCGACTGCCTGCTCAGCGCACAGGAGCTCGTGTTCCGGCTGCGAGCCGGGGACGCCGCCGGGTCGACCGCGACGGTCTACCGCACGCTCGAGATCCTCCACGACCTCGGCCTGGTGCGGCGCTTCGACGGCCGCGACTCGGTGGCCCGCTACGAGGTCGCCGACCCCTCCGGAGAGCATCATCACCACCTCGTCGACGCGGACACGGGCGAGGTCATCGCCTTCGAGGACGACGACCTCGAGCGCGTCATCGGCCGCATCGCCGACCGCCTCGGGGTCCGGCTGACCGGGCACGACGTGATCCTGCGCGGCCGGCGGGCGGGCTGAACGCGGTCTCTTCGTCGTTGCGGACGTGGACGGTCAGCCCGTAGCGCCCGGCCGTTGACCAGCGACCCGAGGCCCGTCTACGCGATCGGGTCGCCGGCGGGTCGGGCCGCGGAGATCGCGGCGAGCCTGGCGCCGTTCGTCCTACCGGACCCTCGAGATCGGCCGTGACCTCGGGCTCGTGCGGCGCTTCGACGGTCGCGACTCGGTGGCCCGCCATAAGGTCGCCGACCCCTCCGGCGAGCACCGTCATCACCTCGTCGACGCCGACAAGGGTGAGGTCATCGCCTTCGAGGACGACGACCTCGAGCGCGCCATGGGCCGGCGGGCGGGATGGTCGCCGCTGGCGTCCTCGCCATCGAGCGCGATGGCTCATGACCGTCCGTCACGCCACCGCATGTCGTCGAATGCTCGCTGCGACGCGCGCGTGGGACATCCGTCTAGATGACCCGACTCACGCGCTGAGGCGCACAAAGAGCCCGGCATCGGCTCGTTCAGGGCGCCGTGATCCAGAGCGCGTCGATCCCAAGCGCGGTCGCGAGCCGTTCCAGGTGATGGTCGCGATGCACGACGGGCAGTCCGGCCGACTGCGCGGCGACGGCGACGGTGAGGTCGGTGAGCGGGAAGCGGTGGGCACCGTGCGATCCCGTGGCGGCCAGGTCGCGCATCAGCGACAGCACGCCGCGCTGCACGCCGCGGTCGACTGGCACTTCTTGGAGCCCTTCCAGCGTGCGGTCGAGTAATGCGATCTCCTCGTCGCTGCGGGCGTTGACGGTCAGCTCGTAGCGCACGGGCCAGCACCAGCGAACCTCGCGGAGGGCGACGGCGCGCTCGAGCCGCTCGCCGGCCGCCGGGTCCCGGCCGGCGACGATCCAGGCCGACGTGTCCATCAGGGCCGGACCCTGGCCAGCCCAGACCTTCCGGCTCACCCGTCCGAAACCAACGCGTTGTTGAGACGATCGATCGCGTCCTCGTCGAGGTCGAACCGGCCCTCGCGCATCGCGGCAAAGAGCTCGGCGGAGGCGGCTGGGTGCTCGTCAGCGGCGGCGAGCTGCGACGCGGCGCCACGCACCGCCAGCCGGCGGACGAGGGTCGCCTCCGGCTCGGTGCTGCCGGTGACCGCGCGGATACGCTCGAGCGCCTGCGAGAGCTCGGGGTCCGCCGTGACCGCGATCCGGGGGTGTCGGCTGGGCATGCACTGAGTGTAACTCGTAGGAGTCACACTGGTCGCGACCGCAGGTGCGGCGACCAGAGTCCGGCCCGGGACGCCCAACGCGACGCGCTACCGGACGACTCGGACGGATCGCATGCGCATTGTGTTAGCGGTAGTATGCGGTGTATGCGAACAACCGTCGACCTCGATGACGACGTCGACGCCCGGGTTCGCGAGATCGCCCACGCGC
>CALMNS010000524.1 GCA_937871635.1 uncultured Solirubrobacter sp. | reverse complement strand
CCGCGGGCCTGCGCGACCGGCTGCTCGGCGATCCCACCGAGGGCGGCGGCGAAGCCGCCATCCGGGCGCTCGTCGACGCCGAGGCGGGGATGCTCGCCGCCGGCCAGCGCGAGGAGCTCGTCCGCCGGATCTCCGAGCGGTCCTTCGGCCTGGGTCCGCTCGAGACGCTGCTCGCCGACCCCGAGGTGGACGAGATCATGGTCTCTGGGACGTCTGCCGCCTGGGTGGAGCGCCGCGGGCGGCTCGAGGCCACCGGGGTCGGCTTCGCCTCCGAGGCCGAGCTGCGGCACACGATCGAGCGCATCCTCGCGCCCCTCGGCCGGCGGGTGGACGAGGCCCAGCCGCTGGTCGACGCCCGCCTCCCCGACGGGTCGCGGGTCAACGTCATCGTCCCGCCGCTCGCGCTCGACGGCCCGGCGCTCACCATCCGCCGCTTCCGCCGCCGCGGCTTCGCGCCGGAGGACCTGGTCCGCCACGGGACGCTGCCGCGGCCGCTGCTGGACTTCCTCGGCCGCGCGGTCGCCGCCCGGTGCAACGTCCTCGTTTGCGGCGGTACCGGCTCGGGGAAGACGACGACGGTCAACGCCCTCTCCGCGTTCATCGGGGCCGAGGAGCGGATCGTGACGATCGAGGACGCCGCCGAGCTGCGGCTGCGCCAGCCGCACGTCATCCGCCTCGAGGCGCGGCCGGCCAACCTCGAGGGACGCGGCGAGGTGACGATCCGCCAGCTCGTGCGCAACGCGCTGCGGATGCGGCCGGACCGGATCGTCGTGGGGGAGGTCCGCGGGGCCGAGGCGCTCGACCTGCTCACCGCACTCTCCACGGGACACGACGGGTCGCTCTCCACCCTGCACGCCGGCGGTCCCGCCGAGGCGCTGCGGCGGCTGGAGACGCTCGCCCTGATGGCCGAGCTCGGGCTGCCGCACGCGGCGGTCCGCGAGCAGGTGGCCGACGCGCTGGACCTGGTGGTCTGCCAGAGCCGGCTGCCCGATGGCAGCCGTCGGGTGGTCGCCGTCGCCGAGGTGGTGCGGGTGGCCGGCGGTGCCGGGGTCCGGGACGTCTTCACCCTCCGCGACGGCCGCCCCTGCTG
>CALMNS010000523.1 GCA_937871635.1 uncultured Solirubrobacter sp. | reverse complement strand
CTCCCGCCCTGGCCCGCCCGGCGCCCGCTGCGGGCCTGGCAGGTCGAGGCCGCCGCGCGCGTGCTCGAGCACGAGGGTCCGGCCTTCCTCGCCTCCGCGACGCCCGCCGCCGGGAAGACGACCTTCGGCCTCCACGTCGCCCACCGGATGCTCTGCGAGGGGCGGATCCGGCGGCTCGTCGTCGTTGCCCCGACCACCCACATCTGCCGCCAGTGGGCCGCGGACGCCGCCCGCTACGGGATCGACCTCGAGCCCAACCGACCCAACGCCGACGGGGCCGAGCCGCGCGACCGCCACGGGATCGCCGTCACCTACCAGACGGTGGCCGCCGGCCCGGCGGTGCACCGGCGCCGCTGCGCCGCGGCGGCGACGCTCGTGATCGCCGACGAGCCCCACCACATGGGCGAGCACGCGGCCTGGGGGCGGCGCACGCTCGAGGCGTTCGCGGGCGCCCGGTTCCGCCTGCTGCTCTCCGGCACGCCGTTCCGGTCGGACAACACGCCGATCCCGTGGGTCGCCTACGACGACGAGGGGGTCTCGGCCGCCGACTTCACCTACACCTATACGCAGGCGCTGCTCGACGGGGTCTGCCGCCCGGTGACCTTCCACCCCTACGACGGCGACATGGAGTGGATGTCGGACGGCCGGCGGCGCCACGCGGACTTCGGCGTCGCGCTCCCCGCGGCCGAGTCGGCCCGCCGGCTGCGCACGGCGCTCGATCCGGAGGGCGACTGGATCGCCGGCGTCCTGCGCGACGCCGACGCCCGGCTGCGCGAGCTGCGCGCCGGCGACCACCCGGAGGCCGGCGCGCTCGTGGTGGCGGTCGACAAGGAGCACGCCGAGCGGCTCGCCGACCTGCTGGGCCGGATCACCGGCGCGCGGCCGCCCGTGGTGACGAGCGACGCGCCGGACGCGAGCGCCCGGATCGCGGCCTTCAGCGCCTCGGCCGAGCCGTGGCTGGTCAGCGTCCTCATGGTCTCCGAGGGGGTCGACATCCCGCGGCTGCGCGTCGGCGTCTACGCGACGGCGGCCCGCACCGAGCTCTTCTTCCGCCAGGTGGTCGGGCGCTTCATCCGGCGTACCCCGGCGCCCAAGGCGCAGATGAGCCACCTCTTCCTGCCGGCCGACCGCCGGCTAAAGGCGCTGGCGGTCCAGATCGAGGAGGAGCGCAACCACGCCCTCGACCTCACGCCCGTCGACGCCGAGCCGCTCGCGGAGGTCGACCGGGTGGTCGCCGAGGAGGACGCGGGCGGCTTCCACGCGCTGTCCTCCGTCGCCCGGCCGGACGAGGACGTCCTGCGCACCACCGAGCCGGGGGAGGCGCTCTCGCTGTTCGGGGAGCCCGCCCCGCCGCCGAAGCCGTCGGCGGCCCTCGCGGCGTTCACCGCCTCCCCC
>CALMNS010000522.1 GCA_937871635.1 uncultured Solirubrobacter sp. | reverse complement strand
GTCCCGCCGAGGTCCGCGGGATCGGCGTCGGCGTCCCGGGCCCGGTCGAGTTCGCGGCCGGCCGGCCCGTGGCCCCGCCGATCATGCCCGGCTGGGACGGCTACCCGGTCGCCGGGCGGCTGCGCGAGCGCTACGGCGCGCCCGTCCTCGTCGACAACGACGTCAACATCATGGCGCTCGGCGAGCACTGGAGCACCTGGCGGCAGGAGGACCACCTCCTGTTCGTCAAGGTGGCCACCGGGATCGGCTCGGGGATCATCTCCAACGGGCGCATCCACCGCGGGGCGCAGGGCACGGCGGGGGACATCGGCCACGTCCACGTCCCGGGCCACGACGACGTGGTCTGCCACTGCGGCAACCTCGGCTGCCTGGAGGCGGTCGCGTCGGGCAGCGCCATCGCAGCGCGGCTCTCGGCGCTGGGGATCGAGGCGCACGCCGGGCGCGACGTCGTGCGCCACGTCCGCGAGGGCTCGACGGAGGCGATCCGCATGGTGCGCCAGGCGGGGCGCGAGCTCGGCGACGTGCTCTCCACGGTGGTCAACGTGCTCAACCCGAGCGTCATCGTCGTCGGCGGGGACCTGGCCCACGCCGACGAGCACCTCCTGGCCGGCGTCTCGGAGGTCGTCTACGGGCGCTCGACGCCGCTCGCCACCCGGCAGATCCGCATCAGCCGCTCCTCGCTCGACGACCGCGCCGGGATCGCCGGCGCCGCCGTGATGGTCCTCGAGTCCGTCCTCGCCCCCGAAGCCGTCGACGCCGCCCTCGCCCTCACCGCCGCCCCCGGAGGCTGACCACCGTGCCCAGACCCGTCACGCTCATCACCGGCCAGTGGGCCGACCTCCCGCTCGCCGAGCTCGCCGCCAAGTGCGGGGCGTGGGGCTTCGACGGGCTCGAACTCGCCACCTGGGGCGACCACTTCGACGTCGTCGCGGCGCTCGCCGATCCCGGCTACTGCGACGGGCGCCGGGAGCTGCTCGCCAGCCACGACTTGGGCTGCTGGGCGATCGCCGCGCACCTCGTCGGCCAGGCGGTGTGCGACCCGATCGACGAGCGCCACCGGTTGATCCTGCCGCCCGAGGTCTGGGGCGACGGCGAGCTCGGCGGCGTGCGCGCGCGGGCCGCCGAGCGGATGAAGGACACCGCCCGGGCGGCGGCGCGGATGGGCCTCACGGTGGTCACGGGCTTCACCGGCTCGCCGATCTGGCACCGGCTCTACTCCTTCCCGCCCAACGACTTCGCCGAGATCGAGCGCGGCTACGAGGCCTTCGCCGAGGCGTGGGAGCCGATCCTCGACGTCTTCGACGCCGAGGGCGTGCGCTTCGCGCTCGAGGTCCACCCGACGGAGATCGCCTACGACTTCGTGACCACCCGCAAGGCGCTCGACGCGCTCGGGCGCCGCCCCGCCTTCGGGATCAACTTCGATCCGAGCCACCTCGTCCCCCAGTTCCTCGACGCGGCGGCGTTCGTCGACGACTTCGCCGACCGGATCTACCACGTGCACGTCAAGGACGCCAAGCGCCAGCTCGACGGGCGCTCCTCGATCCTCGGCGGCCACCTGGACTTCGGGCAGCCCGGGCGGGGCTGGGAGTTCGTCTCGCCGGGGCACGGCGACGTGGCCTTCGAGGCGGTCTTCCGGGCGCTCAACCGCGCGGGCTACGACGGCCCCCTCTCGATCGAGTGGGAGGACGCCGGGATGGACCGCGAGTGGGGCGCCGCCGACGCCCTCGCCTACGTCCGGCGCACCGACTTCGCGCCGAGCACCGTCGCGTTCGACGCGGCGTTCTCCGGCGGGTAGCCCCCCGCCCGCGCGCTCTGCAGCCGCGCGAGCGCGATGGCCCCGAGGGCGACGCCGGCCAGGCCCGCGA
>CALMNS010000521.1 GCA_937871635.1 uncultured Solirubrobacter sp. | reverse complement strand
GCGCAGCTGCGGGCCGTCGGGGACGACGCCGAGCACGTGCAGGCCGTCCTTGATCTGCACGTCCTTGACCTCGCAGAGATAGCCGTCGAGGTGCTCCACGAGCTCGCCCGCGTCGCCGGGCCGCTCCTCGATCCCGAGGTCCTCCTGCAGGTTGGCCTGCTCGATCGCCGCCCAGATCTGCGCACCGAGGCCCGGGAGCTTCGCGGGATCGAGGACCTCGAGCCGCGCATACTCGTCCATCAGCGCCTCGAGGTCGGCGAGCTCGTCGTAGCTCTCGGCGCGCATCATCGGCGGGACGAGGTGGTCGACGACGACGGCGTGCGCGCGCCGCTTGGCCTGGGCGCCCTCGCCGGGATCGTTGACCACGAACGGGTAGACGAGCGGCATCGACCCGAGCGCCGCGTCCGGTGCGCAGGAGGCCGACAGCGCGAGCATCTTGCCCGGAAGCCACTCGAGCGTCCCGTGCTTGCCCAGGTGCACGATCGCGTCGGCGCCCCAGTGACGGTCGAGCCAGCGGTAGGCCGCCAGGTAGTGGTGGGCGGGCGCGAGCTCGGGATCGTGGTAGATGCCGACCTGGTCGTCGCCATACCCGCGCGGCGGCTGGATGAGGACCACGACGTCGCCGAATTCGGCCCCCGCCACGACGAGGTCGCCGCCCGGCGACGCCCCGTCGCTCGTGTCCAGGTACCGGTCCCCCGGCGCCGGTCCCCACTTCTCGGCGACCGCGTCGGTGAGCTTGGGCTCGAGCGTCGCGTACCACTCGAGGTAGTCCGCCACGGAGATCCGCAGCGGCGAAGCCGCCAGCGCCTCGTCGGTGAGGAACTCCGGGTCGTGGCCACCACCGGCGATGAGCGCGTGCATGAGGGCGTCCCCGTCGGCGGGGATGCCCTCCACCCGAACCCCGTCGGCCTCGAGCCGGTGCAGGAGGCCGATCGCGCTGGCGGGGGTGTCGAGGCCGACGGCCATGCCGATGCGCGCGTGCTTCGTCGGGAAGGCGGTCAGCACGATGGCGATCCTCCGGCGGGCGTGCGGGTCGCGCAGCCGGGCGTGGCGCAGCACGAGCGTGGCCAGGCGGTCGCAGCGCTCGGCGTCCGGGACGTAGCGCGGGACGGCGACGCCCACCGGCGAGCCGTCGGCCTCGCGCTCTTTGAAGGAGATCGGGCCGCCGATGATGCGTCCGTCGAACTCGGGGATCGCCACCTGGGTGGCGGCGTCGACGGGCAGCAGGCCCTCGCCCCCCTCCTCCCAGCGCTCGCGGCTCATCGTCACGCACAGCGCCTGCACGACCGGCACGCCGAGGGCCTCGAGGGCCGACGCGTCCCACGCCATCTGCTCCTCCGAGCCGCCGTCGTCGGCCGCGACGTCACCCGCGGCGTCCCCGCGCGCCGACCCACCCGTCGCGAGCATCGTCGTGATCAGGGCGTCGACGTGCCCCGTCAGCAGCTCGAGCGCCGCGACGCGCCCGTCGTCGTGGGCGCGGCGCAGCGTGTAGCTCCACACGGGCAGCGGGTGTCCGCCCGCGCGCTCGATCGCCGCGCACAGGCCGTCGATGAAGTCGGTGTTCCCGGTTAGGCGGTGCGAGCGGTAGAAGGTGATGCCGACGACGGGCGCCGAGGGGTCGCGGGCGGCGAGCGCCTCCTCAAGGCTCACGTCGCCGCGCCCGGGGAGGTAGACGCCGAGCTCCTCAACGCCCTTGGGCGGCTCGAAGCCGAAGCCTTCGAGCAGGAAGGTGTCGGCGAGGAAGCGCAGCATCTGCTCGAGGTTGTCCACGTCGCCCGAGTGCAGGTACTCGCCCACCTGCGCCACCGCGCCGGTGGGCACGGTCGACAGCGCCGTCATCTCCGCGTCCGGGCTCGACTCGCCCCCCAGGGCGACCAGCGCGACGCCGTCCGCGCGGCAGCGCTCGGCCAGGCGGTCGACTCCCCCCTGCCATCCGCGACGGCCGCCGAGGACCCGGATGACGACGACGCGGGCGCCCTCGAGCACGTGATCGAGGAACGGGTCGAGGTCCCGGGTGCCCTGCGGGTTCGCGCAGCGGACCTCGGGAAAGCGCTCCGGCAACCGGCGCACCGCGGCGGCCGTGGCCAGGATCTCGGTGTCGGCGGTGGTGATGAACCTCAGCACAGGGCACGCTCCAGCAGCAGGTCGGGAAGGTCGGAGGGAACGCCGCGCTCGATGAGCGCGCACAGCCGGCTCGTGTCCAGATGCGCACCGATCAGGTCGCCGAGGACGTCGAGCTGGCGCTCGCGCTCGGCGGCGAAGCGCACGCCCGGAGCGGGTGCGAAGTCGATCGCCCGGCGGGCGGCCACCCAGCGCAGGAGGGCCCGGCGGGCCTCGTCGTGCTCGAGCAGTCCGTGCCACGAGGTGCCGAGCGTGCCGCCCACCGCGCACCCTTCCGGAGTCCCGTCGGCAACGGTGAGGAGCGCGCCACCGCCATGGAGCTCCGGGCGGCCGTGACGGATCTCGTAGCCGCCGACGGGGCTGGCGAGGAGGTCGCTGTAGCCGGCGACCGTTCGCAGGACCTTGTCGGGCGCGAAGGCGGTGGTGACGGGGAGCACCCCGAGCCCGGCGACCGCGCCGGCGCGGGACTCGACCTCGTCGACGATCGCGTCGCCGAGCAGCTGGTAGCCGCCGCAGATCCCGAGGATGGGATGCCCGGCCGCGGCACGCGCCTGCAGCGCACGGTCCAGCCCGTCGGCCCGCAGGCGCCCGAGGTCCTCGACGGTCGCCTTGGTGCCGGGCACCACCACGAGGTCCGCACGGGCGACGTCCTGGGCCGATCGGGTGAAGCGCACCCGGACGCCCGGCTCCCTGGCGAGGGCGTCGAGGTCCGTGAAGTTGCTCATCCAGCGCAGGCGCACCACGGCGACGTCGAGCGTCCCGGAGCTGCCCGCCACGTCCGCGCGCGGCGCCTCGATCGCCAGCGAGTCCTCGGCGTCGATGCTCAGCTGCTCGACGAAGGGCAGCACCCCGAACACCGGGCGGCCCGTGAGGGCGGTGATCTGCTCCAGGCCGGGCGCGAGGATCGCGTGACTGCCGCGGAACTTGTTGATGACGAACCCGGCGATGTGGCGCTGGTCGTCGGGCGCCAGCGCCGCGATCGTCCCGAGCAGCGAGGCGAAGACGCCGCCGCGGTCGATGTCGCCCACGAGGAGCACGGGGAGGCCCGCGGCCCGGGCGAGCCCCATGTTCGTCAGGTCGGCCGCGCGAAGGTTGATCTCGGCCGGGCTGCCGGCGCCCTCGCAGATCACGACGTCGTACCGGGCGCGCAGGTCCGCGAGCGCCCCGGCGACGATCGGGCGCAGCTCGTCCTTGAGCTCCTGGTACGTCCGTGCGTCGACGTCCGCGTACGGCCGGCCCATGACGACGACCTGGCTGTGGCGTTCGCCCGACGGCTTGATGAGGATCGGGTTCATGGCGACCTCCGGCTCGACGCCGGCCGCCGCCGCCTGCATCGCCTGGGCGCGGCCGATCTCGAACCCGCCGCGCGCGACCACGGAGTTCAGGGCCATGTTCTGCGCCTTGAACGGCGCGACGCTCGCGCCCTGACGGCGCAGCCAGCGGCAGATCCCCGCGGTGACGAGGGACTTCCCGGCGTCGGAGTGGGTGCCGGCGACGAGCAGCGCGCCCTTCAAGCGGCGGCCCTCCGGCGGAGGCGTGCGACGAGTCCGCGCGCCACGGCGCAGGTGAGCGCGGCGGCGGCACCGACTACGAGCGACAGGCGGGCGG
>CALMNS010000520.1 GCA_937871635.1 uncultured Solirubrobacter sp. | reverse complement strand
GAGCGGCCCTGGCTCACCCTGCACGGCAACCGCCCGTGGTCGGAGGTGATCGGTGCGCAGTCGCGCGCTCACGCGTGCCTGTCGACCTCCGGCTGGGACAACGCCCAGGTCGCGGTGCTCGAGGCGCTCACGGCGGGCATCCCGGTCGTGTCCACGCGGGTCGGCGATGCGCCGCGCTACTACCGTCCGTCGCTCGAGGGCTTCTGCGTCGCGCCGGGCTCCGCCGACGCCCTCGCCGGCGCGCTGGCCCGGCTCGCCGAGGACTACGACGCCCACCGGAGCGCGTTCGCCGCCAACGGCGGGGACCTGCGCCGCGTTCACGGCGCGGCACCGGAGGTGCTGATGGAGCTCGTCGCGCTTGCCGGGCGTTGAGGCCCGCGCTCGGGCACGGGCGCCGCGCGCTGACGCGCTGTCCCGCGGATCGGCACCACTGTTCTGGGCGCAGGTCGGTGGCAACGCGGGTCTGTTCCTCGCCATCGTGGTGATCGCGCGCGCGCTCGGGCCGGTCGGGCGGGGCACCGTCGCCTTCATCACGGTGACCGCGATCGTCGCCGCGGCGGTCGCGCGGGTCGGCGTCACCGAGGCCACGACGGTGTTCTGCGCCAGCCACCCCGAGCGCCGCGCAGCGCTGCTCAGCAACCTCGTGCTCAGCGTGACGACGACCGCCGCGATCGCCGCGGTCGTGGTCTGCGGGAGCCTGGAGCTCGTCCCCGACCTTCGGCCACCCGGCGTGGGGAGTGGGGAGCTCGCGGTGCTCGCGGGCGGGATGGTGGCCACGGGACTCGCCGACGCGGGCTACATGTTCGTGCTCGGCTGCAGTCGCTTCCGCCTGCACGCCGCGGTGACGGTCGGTTCCTCCTGGCTGTACGCGGGCACGATCGTCACGCTCTGGCAGACTGCGGGGCTCACGGTGCTGCGCGCGACCCTCGTCTGGGTGGCGTTCCAGGTGGCCAAGGCGGCGGTGCTGTTGGGCGTCTGCGCCCGTGCCGAGCGGTTCGGGCGACCGGACCGGCGGTTGCTGCGCTCGTCACTGGCCTTCGGGCTGCGCGCGTGGGTCGGTTCGCTGTCGACGGCGTTCAACGAGCGCATCGACCAGATCCTGGTGGCGCTCATCGCCTCGGAGGCGGCGCTCGGCATCTACGCGACCGCCGTCAGCGGCTTCGAGATCCTGCTCTACCTGGCGGCCGCCGCGGCCACGGCCATGCTGCCGCTCGTCGCGCGCACCGATCCGGCGCTGCAGGCCGAGCGGGTGCTGAGCGCCTTCCGCTCGGTGGCGGCCGTGACGACGATCGGGATCGTGGCGGCCGCCGCGCTCGGTCCCACGCTGCTGCCGCTCGCCTTCGGCGCGGCGTTCGAGGCGTCGAGTGAGCCGTTCCTCTGGCTGCTGCCGGGCACGCTCGGCTTCGTGGCGCTGGTGATGTTCTCCAACGCGCTGGTGGCGTCGGCGGCACCGGGCCGCTCGTCCGCCGGGCCGCTCGTCTCGCTCGTGCTCGGGCTGGCGCTCGACGTGGCGCTCATACCGCGGTTCGGAGCGAGTGGAGCAGCGGCCGCGGCAAGCATCGGCCTGCTGGCGGGCGGGGCGACGGCGCTCGCGTTGTTCCGCGCGCGGAGCCCGTTCCCCGCAAGCGCGCTGCTCGTGCCCCGCAGGGGCGATCTCGCGCTCCTTCGGGCGCTCGCCCGACCGTTTCGGCGTGGGTCCTAGCCGGCTGGTTGGTCCTGCCGCATGGCAAGTCCACCCGATGCGCCTGACTTCAGCGCACTCGGTGGGGTGGGACGGAGGATCTCCTCGCGGAAGGCGAGCGCGATCGCCTGCGTCTTGCTGCGAACGTCGAGCTTGCTCAAGATGTGCTCGACGTGGGTGGCGACCGTCTTCGGGCTGATGAACAGCCGCCGCCCGATCTCTTCGTGGCGCAGACCTTCGCCCATGAGCTCAAGGACCTCGAGCTCGCGCTTGGTGAGCCGGCGCGCGAGACCGGGCGCCGTCGACCGCGACCGACGGATCACCTTGCTCAGCCTCGCGAGGATCTCGCCGGCCGCGAAGGGCTTGCTGAGGAAGTCGTCGGCCCCGAGCAGCAGCCCGGCGATCCGGTCACACGACTGGCTGCGCTCGCCCGAGAGGAACAGGACCGGGAGGTCGTTGCCGCGTTCGGCCTTGAGCGCGTGACAGACCTCGTAGCCCGAGATGACGGGCAGCTGAACCTCCAGGATCAGCGCGGACGGCGTCGTCGATCGCGCCAGCGCGAGCGCACCGTCGCCCGAGTCGGCCTGCACCACCTTGTAGCCCGCGCCGCGGAGCACGCGCGCGAGCAGGGTACGCGCCGACCCATCGTCATCAACGATGAGCACTGACTCCTCCGTCTCCATCCCAGCAACCTCCGAACGTCCGTACCAGTTGGCCCACGCGGTTCCGGGGGGGCCGTTTCGTCCGGTAACCGCCCTAGGTCAAAGCCACAATAATTCCGGCAATCGCCTGATTCGCGCTCTGCGGTGCGGGAGTAGCTTGCTTGCTTCGGAAGAAGGGCAGGGTCCAACACTACACCAACTTGACTATTCGGGGGCCCGGAATGAGCGAGGTACTCGACTCAGCGCAGAACGCCGCGGCGACATCCGGGGAGCCGGTGACTGTGACGGTGCCCGACCCACCAGCGGCGCCCACGCCTCAGGCGCCCACGCCTCAGCCCCCGCCGGAGCAGGCTCAGGCTCCATCCGGAGCGAGCACGCCGGAGCCGCCGCCGGAACGCGAAGCCCCCTCGACCGAACGCAGCGACCCGGCTCCCTCGCCCGAGCCTCCGGAGGTCAGCCCGGCCGCCAGCGCAGCGACGGCAGAGCCGGCCGAGGCAGAGCCGCCTCCAACGGCTTCAAGACCCGAGCCCACCGAGGCCGAGCCGCCGTCAACGGCTTCGACACCGGAGCCCGCCGAGGCGCCACCCGATGCCCTCGCGACGATCGGTCCCCCGACGAACGCGGGCGAGACGCCCGCTCCCAGCGTCGAGAGCGGCTCCGTGAGCGCCGGGGCGACGGGGACCGACGTCGGTGTCGGCTCTCCCGCGGGGCTGGAGACGACGGACGGCCCACTCGACCCGCAGGCGGCGGCCGCTGAGTCGATCGTTGACGCGGTCGCCGGCGAGCCGGTCGCCAGTGTCGCCGAGCCGGTCGCCAGCGTCGCCGAGTCGGTCGTCGACGCCTCCACGACCGCCGCCGGACTGGTCACCGCCCCCCTCGGCAGCGAGCCGGTGCCGGGTGTCGCCGCGGAGCCGGTCGTTGAGGCGGTTGGACTGGTCACCGCCCCCCTCGGCAGCGAGCCGGTGCCGGGTGTCGCCGCGGAGCCGGTCGTTGAGGCGGTTGGCGGTGAGCCCGTCCTGGGCGTCGCCGCTGAGCCGCTCGCTGAGGCGGTCGGCGGCGAATCCGATTCGGGTGTCGCTGAGGCAGTTGGCGGCGAGTCGGTTGCGGGTGTCGCCGAGCCGATCGCCGAACTCGCCGCCGGTTCGGTCAACCCGTTGGTCGCCGGCAACCCGGTCGGCAGTGTCGCTTCCGCCGCTGAGCCGGTCGCCGCCGCCGTTGGCAGCGGGCCGGTCGGGAGCGTGGCCGCCGCCGCTGAGCCGGTCGCTGCGGCCGTTGGCAGCGGGCCAATCCCGGGTGTCGCCGAGCCGGTCACCGCCATCCTCGGCAGCGGGCCGGGCGGGAGCGTGGCCGCCGGCGCTGAGCCGGTTGCTGCCGCCGTTGGCAGCGGGCCAATCCCGGGTGTCGCCGAGCCGGTCACCGCCATCCTCG
>CALMNS010000519.1 GCA_937871635.1 uncultured Solirubrobacter sp. | reverse complement strand
GCGTAGGCCCGCACGCCCCCGACCTTCACCGCGCTGTAGGCGGGCGGGCGCTGGCGCAGCGTCCCGGTGGGGAGCGCCAGCGGCTCGGGCGGCGTCCGGCCCGGGGCGATCTCGCCCTCGGGGTCGCCGGTGGTCGAGGTCCAGCCCAGCCGGGCCTCCGCCTCGTAGGCCTTCGGCAGCGCCATGAGGTAACGCTGGATCCGCGTCGCGCGGCCGACGAGGACGAGCAACAGGCCCGTGGCGAACGGGTCGAGCGTGCCGGCGTGCCCGACCTTGGCGGCGCGCCGGCCCCCGAGACCGCGACGGACCCCGGCGACGACGTCGTGCGAGGTGACGCCGGCCGGCTTGTCGACGAGCAGGACGCCGTCGGGCATGGGACTCGGGGCAGGGACGGGCGGGGGATCGCTACGCGGGCGCGAGCGCCTCGGCCACGGCGGCGGACAGGAAGGCGACGATCGCCTCCCAGTCCATCTCCGTCGAGAAGCCCGCCGCGCGGCGGTGCCCTCCCCCGCCCTGCAGCCGCGCCACCGCCGAGACGTCGACGCGGTCATCGACCGCCCGCAGCGAGACCTTGCGCTTGCCCGAGCCCTTGCGCTCGTAGATGCGGTCGCGGACGAGCGCGGCCACCACCGTCCCCTCCAGCGCGCGCAGGTGGTCCACGATGCCCTCGGAGTAGGCCTCCTCGGCCCCCGTGGCCTCGTAGTCGGCGCGGCTGAGGAAGGTCATGGTCAGCGTCCCGCCCTCGTGGCGCTCGATCTGCGAGAGGCCGCGGATCAGGAGCTCGAGCTTGGCCTGGGGCACGCCCTCGTAGAGCCGCCGGTTGAGCGCCTCCACGTCGATGCCGGCGGCGATCAGGGCGGCCGCCATCTCGTGCGCGCGCGGGCCCGTGTTCTCGTACATGAACCGGCCCGTGTCGGTGACCAGCCCGACGTAGAGCGCCTCGGCCATCTCCACCGACGGGTCCATCCCGAGCTCCCCCATCAGCTCCCAGACGATCTCCGCGGTGCAGGACGCCTCCGGGTCGACGAGGTCGATGGTCCCGAAGCGGGTGTTGTCGTGGTGGTGGTCGACGTTGAGGATCCGCGCGCCGGCGTGCTTGAGGGCCTGGGCCGGGTTGCGGTCGATGTTCCCGCAGTCCAGGAAGACGATCGTGCGCTCGTCGATGTCGGCGGGCGTCTCGGTGACCACGCCGTCGAGGTCCATGAAGCGGTACTCGTACGGGAGCGGGAACTCCTCCGGCGCCATGTAGATGACGGAGTCCTTGCCTAGCGCGCGCAGCAGCCGATGCATCCCGACCAGCGAGCCGAGCGCGTCGCCGTCGGGCCCTTCGTGGGTGACCAGCACGAAGCGCTCACCTTCGCGCATCGCCTGCAGCGCCGCCGCGCGGGCGCCGCCGCCGTTCCCGTCCGTCCTCACGCGTCGGGCCCTTCGCTCAGCAGCTCGTTGACCCGCAGCGACCGGTCGACCGAGTCGTCGTAGGCGAACTCGAGCGTCGGCGTGTGCTTGATGCGCAGCTCGCGCGCGACCCGCCGCTGCAGGTAGCCGTGGGCCGAGCGCAGGCCGGTGAGCGACCGCTCGCGCACGCCGTCGTCGCCCAGCACCGACACGTAGACCCGCGCGTGGCGGAGGTCGGGGGATGTCTGCACGGCGGTCACGGTCACGAAGCCGATCCGGGGGTCCTTCATGTCCGAGGCGATCGCATCGGACAGCACCTCGCGAACGGCCTCGTCCACCCGGCGCATCCGGTCGGTCGTCATCCTAGTGCGTCCAGGTCGTCCCAGGAGGTGAGGCGGCTCTCCACCCGCACCCCCTGCGGGAAGCGGGCGTCGAGCGCGCGGACGACCCCGTCCACCCGCTCGCCGGCCGCCCGCTCGGACCGCTCCGCCACCGCCACCGCGAGGGTCGAGCGCTGCCAGCGGTCGTGGTGCTCGACCTCCGCGTCCGAGACGCCGTGGCGCTGGCGCAGATGGGCCTTGACCGAGTTGAGCTCGGAGCGCTTGGCCTTGAGCGAGCCGGCCTCCGGGAAGTGCAGGTGCACGCGCAGCGCGGCGACGAACAAGGCTAGGAGAGCGTGCGCTCGACCTGCCTGGTGTCGTACGCCTCGATGACGTCGCCCTCCTTCACGTCCATGAAGTTGTGGAGCACGATGCCGCACTCGAAGCCGGTCGCGACCTCGCGCACGTCGTCGTTGAAGCGCCGCAGCGAGTCGATCTCGCCGTCGTAGACCACCGTGCCGTCGCGCACGAGCCGCGCCTTGGCGCCGCGCCGCATGACGCCGTCGGTGACCATCGAGCCGGCGATGACGCCGACGCGCGAGGCGCGGAACGTCGCGCGGACCTCGGCCGAGCCCATCGTCTGCTCGACCTCCTCGGGGGCCAGCAGGCCCTCCATGGCGTCGCGCAGCTCCTCGACCGCCCGGTAGATGACCGAGTAGTTGCGGATCTCGACGCCCTCGCGGTCGGCCACCTGGCGCGCGTCACCGACGGGCCGGACGTTGAAGCCGAGGACGACGGCCTCCGAGGCCGACGCGAGCATCACGTCGGACTCCGTGATCCCGCCCACGCCGGTGTGGATGACGTTGACGTTGACCTCGTCCTGCGGGAGCTTGGCGATCTCGTCCTGGACGGCCTCGAGCGAGCCCGAGACGTCGGCCTTGAGCACGAGGTTGAGCTCGGCGGTGGCCGCCTGCCCGCGGGCGCGGTCGAAGATCGTGTCGAGCGAGAACTTCTTGCCGCCGAGCCGCGCGAGCGACTCCGTCTTGAGGCGGTTGGCCTTCTCCCCCGCGAGCTGGCGCGCTCGGCGGTCGTTCTCGACCACGTGGACGTACTCGCCGGCCTCGGGGACGGTGTCGAAGCCGAGGATCTCGACGGGCTCGCCGGGGCGGGCGCGCTTGACCTTCTCGCCCTTGTAGTCGTGCATTGCGCGGACCTTGCCCCAGTGGGCGCCCGCCACCACCGCGTCGCCGACCTTCAGCGTGCCGCGCTGGACGAGGATGGTCACCACGGCGCCGCGACCCGGGTCCAAGCGCGACTCCACCACCGCGCCGGAGGCCTCGGCCGCGGGGTTGGCCTTGAGCTCCTCGAACTCGGCCAGCAGCCCGATCGACTCGAGCAGCTCGTCGAGGTTGGTCTTCGCCTTGGCGGAGACGTCGACGAAGATCGTGTCGCCGCCCCACTCCTCCGGCTGGAGGCCGAGCTGGGTGAGCTCGGTGCGGACCCGGTCGGGCTGGGCGCCCTCCTTGTCGATCTTGTTGACCGCGACGAGGATCGGAACCTCGGCGGCGCGCGCGTGGTCGACCGCCTCGCGGGTCTGCGGCATCACGCCGTCGTCGGCGGCCACGACCACCACGACGATGTCGGTGACCTGGGCGCCGCGGGCGCGCATGGCGGTGAACGCCTCGTGGCCCGGCGTGTCGAGGAAGGTGATCGTGCGATCGCCCGTGTGGACCTGGTAGGCGCCGATGTGCTGGGTGATGCCGCCGGCCTCGCCGGCGACCACGTCGGCCTCGCGGATCGCGTCGAGCAGGGACGTCTTGCCGTGGTCGACGTGACCCATGATGGTGACCACCGGCGGGCGGTCGACGAGGTCCTCGGGCGCGTCGTCGAAGACGGGCTCGGCGTCCACGTCGTCGGCGGCGTGGACGATCTCGATGTCCTTGTCGAACTCATCGGCGATGACCTGGATCGCGTCGTCGGAGAGCGTCTGGGTCATCGTGGCCATCTCGCCCAGCTGCATCATCTTCTTGATGATCTCGGGCACGGGGATGCCCAGGTACTCGGCGATCTCCTTGACCGTCGACCCGGAGTTGACCCTGAAGGTCCCGACCTCGAGCGTGGACTTGTCCTGCGCCTGCGGCTCCACGTAGGTGCCGCGACGCCGGCGACCGCGGCGCGGCGGGCGGCGCGGAGG
>CALMNS010000518.1 GCA_937871635.1 uncultured Solirubrobacter sp. | reverse complement strand
GCCGGGGACCGCGTGGCAGAAGGCGTGCACGCGGCCCTCGGGGTCGGCGGCGTAGCCGGGCAGCGCGGCGAAGACGACCCCCGAGGTGCCGAGCACCACCGACAGCGGGCCGCCCGCCTGGGTGACCCCGACCCCGAGCGCCCCGGCCGCCTGGTCCCCGGCCCCGACCGCGACCGGGATGCCGTGATGCTCGCCCGCGAGGGCCGGCGACTCGTGCAGCGGCGGCAGCCACGCCTCCGGGATCTCGAGCGCCTCGAGGACCTCGGCGCTCCACTTCCGCCGACTGACGTCGAGCAGCAGCGTCCCCGAGGCGTCGGCGACGTCGATCCCGCGCTCGCCCGTGAGCCGCAGGCGCACGTAGTCCTTGGGCAGGAGCACCGACTCGATCCGCCCCCAGGTGTCGGGCTCCTCGTCGCGCAGCCACAGGAGCTTGGGCGCGGTGAAGCCGGTCAGCGCGCGGTTGCCGGTCAGCTCGACGAGCCGCTCGAGCCCGATGCCCGCTTGGATCGCCTCGGACTGCGGGCCCGTGCGCTGGTCGTTCCAGAGGATCGCCGGGCGGAGCACCTCGTCCCCGGCGCCGAGGGCCACGAGACCGTGCATCTGCCCCGAGAGCCCGATGCCGGCCACGTCCTCGCGGCGCCCGGTCGCCTCGACGAGCCGGGCGAGGACCGTCTCCGTCCCCCGCCACCAGTCCTCGGGATCCTGCTCGGCCCAGCCGGGGCGCGGCGTCGAGAGCGGGTGCTCGGCCTCCGCGGTGGCCAGGATCTCGCCGTCGCGCGCCGACACCGCGAGACCCTTGACCGACGTCGTGCCGACGTCGAGCCCGACCAGGACCTCCCTCATGCGCCCAGCGCGGCGTAGACGAGCTCGTTGGCCCGCATCGCGTCCTTGCGCGACTGCGCCTCGCGCAGCGCGGGCTCGTCGATCCGCCCGGCCACCGTCTCGATGAAGCGCCAGTTCAGGACGCTGCGCCGCACCGCCTCCACCTGGTCCTCCGTGTACGGGTACAGGTCGAAGCCCAGCCGCTCGCCGTCCGAGCCGTAGCCCGCCCGCTGGAGCTCGAGGGCCAGCTCGAGCGTCTCCATGAAGGCGGTCGCCCCGACGACGTTGTCGTCGTCGAAGGTGCCCCAGCCCGAGTTGGCGTGCTGGTGGCCGAGGAGGTCCTCGGCATGCAGGAGCGCCGCGTACTCGGCGAGGTGCTCGCCGTTCATGATCAGGTGCTGCCAGTCCATGTTGACCTTGACGTTGTCGATCCCGCGGGCGCGCAGCTTGTGGATGACGTGCAGGGTCATCCCGACGTTGCCCATGTGGATCTTCATCGCCGGCTCGGAGTTCTTGTGCTCGAGGAAGAGCGTCCGCCCGTGCCCGGCCAGCCGCTCGGCGCAGTCGGCGATGCCGTCGAGCAGCCGCGCCCACACCTCCGCGTAGGGCACCTGGAACGGGTAGTTGTAGCCCTCGCCGCCGGGCCAGATGACCATGTGCGCGCCGACCTCGCCGGCCAGGTCGGCCGCCTCGGCGTTGAGCCGCAGCGCCTCGCCGCGGATCCCGTCGTCGAGCGAGGTGAGGCCGCCGCGGGCGAAGCGCTCGTCGACGTGCAGGCCGGAGCAGATCGTGTAGATCCCGTGCCCGTCGAGCGCGCCGCGGACCGCGTCGAGGTTCTCGAAGTTGAGCTCGCCGGGGTAGTGGAACTCGTAGTCGTCCATCAGGTCCCCGAGGCCCGACACCGCGCGGGTGACCTTCTCGGGCATGCTCTCGCGCCCCTTGTCGGGCTGGTAGCCGCCCGGGACGAACCGGGTCACCATCCCGCCCAGCGCCCAGATCCCCAGGCTGGTCTTCAAAGCCACACCGTGCTCCCCTCAGAGGCCGACTCGTACAAGGCTTCGATCGCGCGGGCCTGGCCCAGCGCGTCCTCGCGGCCCAGCCGCGGCGGGCGGTCTCCGGCGACGGCGGCCGCGAAGTCCTCGAGCTCGAGGGCGTAGGGGTCGGCCGGCTCGCACGCGACGTGCTCGGCCTCCCCGTCGCGGACGAGCTCGATGCCCGGCGCCCGTCCGTGCCACGGATCGGCGATCCGCAGGGTCCCCGCGGTCCCGGCCACCTCGAGCCAGTGCTCGCGCGGGCCGCGGAAGCCGCAGTCGAAGACGGCGAGGACGTCGCCTGCGAAGCGCAGCGTCGCGGCGAACGCCACGTCCACCCCGTCGCCGCCGATGACCTGCTCCCCCGCCACGCGCTCGGGCTCTGCGCCGGCGACCAGCCGGGCGCCGCTCAGGCAGTAGCACCCCACGTCCATCAGCGCCCCGCCGTCGAGCGCGGCCGACAGGCGCACGTCGCCCGGCTCGTCGAGCGAGAAGGAGAACGCCGCCCGGATCGTCCGCAGCTCGCCGATCGCGCCCTCGTCGAGGAGCTCGCGCAGGCGCAGCGTCTGCGGGTGGTGGCGCCACATGAACGCCTCGCTCAGGAAGCGCCGGGCGGCGTCGGCCGCGTCGAAGGCGCGCTCGGCGTCGGCCGCCCGCCGGGCGAGCGGCTTCTCGCAGAGCACGTGCTTTCCCGCCTCGAGCGCGCGGACCGCCCAGTCGACGTGCAGCGCGTTGGGGAGCGGGACGTAGACCGCGTCGACATCCGGGTCGTCGAGCAGCGCCTCGTAGGAGGCGTGGGCCCGGGCGATCCCGTGCCGGCGCGCGTACGCCTCGGCGCGGTCGCCGTCGCGCGAGGCGACGGCGACGATCGCCGCGGCGTCCGTCCGGTGCGCGGCGTCCAGGATCGCGCCGTTGATGCGCGCCGTGGACAGCAGGCCCCAGCGCAGCGTCACGCGCGTCCCGATTGCGCGCGCCCCTTGCGGGAGACGGAGTCGACCGTGACCGCGGCGAGCAGCACGAGCCCGGTCACCACGAACTTCGTCCCCGAGCTCAGCCCGAGCAGTCCGAGCCCGTTGTCGATTGAGGCGATCACGAGCGCTCCCAACACGGCGCTCTTGATGTTGCCACGTCCGCCGAACAGGCTCGTCCCGCCGATGACCGCCGCGGCGATCGAGTAGAGGAGGATCTGCCCGCCGCCGGCGCCCGGGTCCACCGAGCGCAGCCGGGAGGCGAGGATGATCCCGCCGAGCGCGGCCATCATCGAGCAGATGGCGAACACCGCGATCTTCACCCGGTCGACGTCGATGCCCGCCCGCCGCGCCGCCTCGGCGTTGCCGCCGACCGCGTAGACGTGGCGGCCGAACCGCGTCCGGTTCAGGACGAACGTCCACCCGAGGAAGAGCACGGCGAGGACGACGAGGACGAACGGGATGCCGCGATCCTGGTTGGCGATCGCGACCACCGCGAACAGGATCACCGCGAAGGTCGCGATCCGCAGCGCGGTGAGCGACATCGGCCCCGTCGGCAGGTTCGCCGCCGAGCGCACCCGCCGCTCGTTGAGGAGCAACGCGGCGTAGATCGCCGCGGCGGCCACCGCGACGATCCAGGCCGTCCCGTCGGCCAGGAAGTCATTGGAGAAGCCGACGACCAGGTCGTTCTGCAGCACGATCGTGCCGCGGTCGGCGATCAGGAGGAGCACCACGCCGTTCCAGGCGATCAGCCCCGCCAAGGTGACGACGAACGAGGGGATCCCCACCTTGGTGATGAGGACGCCGTGCAGCGTCCCGATCGCCGCCCCCAGCGCGAGCGCCGCGGCGATGGCCACGCCGGCCGGAAGGCTCGCGCCGTCCTCGAGCAGGAGCAGCGCGGTGAGGGAGCCCGCGACGCCGGAGACGTAGCCGACCGAGAGGTCGATCTCGCCGAGCAGCAGGACGAAGACGATGCCCATACCGATGGCGATGAACGCCGCCGCCTGGACGATCAGGTTGACGAAGTTGCCCGAGGTGAGGAACCGGTCGTTCTGGGACTGGAAGACGATCGCGATGATGATCAGCCCGACGAAGATGGGCAGCGAGCCGAGATCTCCGGCGCGCACGTCCGCCCACCAGCGGCGGGCGTGATCGCCGAGCCCGTCGCTCGCCGCGCTGGTGGCGGCCGCGGGGCTCGGGGTGTTGGCGGGCGCGGTGGCGCTCATGCGGTGACGACCTCCGCGTCGGCCTGCCCGGGCACCTTGGAGAGCGTGCCCGCGGTGATCGCCTCGACGATCTGGGTCTGGGTGACGTCGGCCACGCGGTACTCCGCGACGTTCTGCCCGAGGCGCAGGACGGTCACGTGGTCGGCCACCTCGAAGACGTCGTGCAGGTTGTGGGAGACGATGACGACGGCGAGCCCCTGCTGGCCCAGCCGGCGCACGAGGTCGAGCACCTGGCGGGTCTGGGCGACGCCGAGCGCCGCGGTCGGCTCGTCGAGGATGACCACCTTGGAGTTCCACATGACGGCCTTGGCCACCGCGACGGACTGGCGCTGTCCGCCCGACAGCCCGGCGACCGTCTGGCGGACGGAGCGGATGGTGGTGACCGACAGCGAGGCCAGCGTGTCGGTGGCCTTCTTCTCCATGCCCGTCTCGTCGAGCCGGCGCAGCGAGGAGACCTCCTCGCGGCCCAGGAACATGTTCTGGACGACGTCGAGGTTGTCGGCCAGCGCGAGGTCCTGGTAGACGACCTCGATGCCGAGCTTGGCGGCGTCCTTCGGCCCGTGGATGTCCACCGGCTGCCCTTCGAAGAAGATCTGCCCGTCGGAGATCGGGTGGATCCCGGCGATGCACTTGATGAGCGTCGACTTGCCGGCGCCGTTGTCGCCGACCAGCGCCATGACCTGCCCCGGCGCGACGGCGAAGTCCACCTGGTAGAGGGCCTGCACCGCGCCGAAGCTCTTAGAGACGCCCTTGAGCTCGAGGACGGGCGCAGCCCCGCCCCCGGACTCTCTCGAGTCCGAGGGCGAAGCGGCGGTGCTCATCAGATGCCCGCCTCCTCGCAGGCGGCCGTGGTCTTGCCGGTGCAGATCTCCTCGCGCTTGAGGAAGTTGTCCTTGATCACCGTGTCGGCGATGTTCTCCTTGGTGACCGTAACCGGCTTGAGCAGCACGGACGGCACGTCGCGCTTGCCGTCGTTCGCCTTGCCGTTGACGCCCTGGGGCTCCTCGCCCTTGGCCAGCGCGATGGCCAGCTTGGCGGCCGCGTCGGCCTCCGCCTTGATCGCCTTGTAGACCGTCATGCACTGGTCGCCGTTGAGGATGTTCTGGATCCCCTCGGCGGTCGCGTCCTGGCCCGTGACCGGGATCTGGTCGAGCTTGCGCTGCTTGAGCGCGGAGATCGCCGCGTTGCCGAGGCCGTCGTTGGCGGCGAGGACGCCGTCGATCTCGTTGTTCTCCTTCTGCAGCATCTGCTCGAAGATGGTCAGCGCCTTCTGGTTGTCCCACTCGGGGACGGACTGATCGGCGGCCTTGACGAACTCGCCGGCCTCGAACTTCGGCTCCAGGACGGAGTTGTAGCCCTGGGCGAACAGGGTCGCGTTGTTGTCGGTCGGCGAGCCGTTGAGGAGCGCGACGGCCGGCTTCTCGGCGCCCTTCTCCTCCAGGCAGTCCACCAGGCCCTGGCCCTGGAGCTTGCCGACGGCGACGTTGTCGAAGGAGACGTAGTAGTCCGTCTGGCCCTCGAGCGTGAGGCGGTCGTAGTCGATGACCTTCACGCCCTGGGACTTGGCGTTGGCCTGGATGGCCGCGCCCGAGCCCGAGTCGAGGTTGGTCAGGAGCATCACCTTCGCGCCGTTGGTGATCGCCTGCTCGGCCTGCTGCTGCTGAGTGGACTTGTCGCCCTCGGCGTTCTGGATCGTCGCCTCGACGCCGGCGTCCTTGAACGCCTTCTCGAGCAGCGGGCGGTCCTGGGTCTCCCAGCGGGTGGAGGACTTCGTGTCGGGCAGCAGGACGGCGACCTTCTCGGCCTTCTTGCCCGAGCCGCCCGAGGCGGGCTCCTCGGCGTCGTCGGAGCCGCAGCCCGCGAGCCCCAGGGCCACGACGGTGGTGAGGCCGGCGAGCGCGCGGAGCGGACGACGGGGGACAGTGAGCTGCATGGGTGGTTCTCCCTCCCTCTCTAGACGAACAACGGATCGGACTGGTGGATCACCAGGGCGAGCGCCCCGAGGACCTCGGCGCGCTCCCCGAGCACGCCAGGCACGACACGGACCGCCTCGGCGGCGGCCGGGATCGCGTAGCGCCGCACGGACTCGCGCAGCGGTTCGAGCAGCAGGTCGCCCGCGACGGCCAGGCGGCCACCGACGACGACGAGCCCCGGGTTGAGCAGGTTGCAGAGGTTCGCGATCGAGCGGCCCGTGATCCGGCCCGCGTCCTCGAGCACGCGGCGCGCCCCCGGGTCGCCGTCGGCGGCCAGGGCGAGCATGTCCTCGATCGAGACGGGCTCGTTGCGCGAGTGCGAGACGAGCGCGGCCAGCGGCGGCCCGGCGGCGAAGGTCTCCAGGCACCCGCGGTTGCCGCAGCGGCACAGCGGCCCGGCCTCGTCGACGAGCACGTGGCCGAACTCCCCCGCCATCCCGACCGCGCCGCGGAACAGGCGCCCGCCGAGGAACAGGCCCGCGCCGATGCCCGAGGACAGCATCAGGTAGACGAGGTCCTGCTCGCCGCGCCCCGCCCCGAAGGCCGCCTCGGCCAGCGCGCCGAGGTTCGCGTCGTTCTCCAGGCGGACGGCGACGCCGAGGCGCTGCTCCATCTCGGCCTGGACGTCGATCCCGAACCAGCCTGGGAGGATCTCGCGGGACTGGACGCGGCCGCTGGCGTGGTCGATCGGCCCCGAGAGGCCCATCCCGGCGCCGATCACCCGGTCGCGGTCCGCCCCTGCCTCGTGGAGGAGCTCGGACGCCATCTCGGCCGCGGCGTCGAGCCCGGCGAGCGCCTCCCGGTCGACGTCGAGCTCGCGGCGGCGCTCGCCGAGGACGTCGCTGCTGAGGTCCGCGAGGGCCACACGGAGGTGGCTGTGGCCGAAGGCGATGCCGAGCGCCAGGCCCGCCGAGGGGTCGAGGGCGAGGAGGACGGGCGGGCGGCCGTTGGCCCGCGCCCGGCCCTGGCCCGCGTCCTCGGCCCCGGCGATCCGCTCGACGACGAGCCCCTCGCCGATCAGGTCCCCGACCAGGCTCGAGACGGTCGACCGGCTCAGGCCGGTGTCCCGCGCGATCTCCGCCCGGCTGATCTTCCCGCGACGGCGCAGCGCCTCGACGACCCGCCCACGGTTGACCGTGCGCAGCCCCTCAAGCGACCCCTCGACGACCCCTCGCTCCACGGCGCGGCAGCCTGCACCCCCGCAGGTGGTTTGTCAAGACTTCGAACAAACTTCGCGGTTCGCACCGATCCTTTTGTCGGACCGTGCGCTAAGCCCGCCGGCGCGCTCTACGCTCCGGCGCGGAGCGGCACGGGCCTGGTGGCCCATCCGGTCTTCAAAACCGGCAGGGCGTGGAAGCCCCACGCTTGGAAGGTTCGATTCCTTCGCCGCTTCGTCGCTGGAAATCGATTGATTTCGCGCCTGGTGGCGCCCGCTCTCGTCGCTCACCCGAGGTAAGTATGTCCCGAATCTGTCCCGAGAATCGGGTACCTGCATCACAAGAGCCGGCGCGGTGAAGCGCGGCTGCTCGAGGAGGCGTTCGCGTTCCAGGACCCGACGGGCTTGGCGTCCGCGCCTGACCGTGCCTCCACACCGCCTGACCATGGTGCGCCACGCTGTCGACCGAGCGCATGAGCACGGCTGGACGAGCACCGATGTACTGCGCCGACCTCGAGATGATCGGGCAGGTGTCCGACGTACTCTGGGCCGAGACCATCGAACAGCCGGCGGCCGGCACCATGTTGGACCGGGACTTGTTGATGCTCCACGTTCTCGAGCAGCCCAATGCTGAGCGCGAGCCGCACGACGGTGGCGCCCTGCCAACGCACACATGGCCCTCGGCGCCGCCTTCGCGAGTGTCACTGATCGCGGTGAGCGGTCATCATCGCCAGCGTGCTCAAGCGAATTCACGTCAACCAGCACGTCATCCGGGCCAACCGCCGCGACAGCCGGTCCGATCCGCCACTGGCCATCAAGACACACCGGGCCAACACTAAGGCGCTCGAGGTAGCCATCGACGGCCCGAGT
>CALMNS010000517.1 GCA_937871635.1 uncultured Solirubrobacter sp. | reverse complement strand
GTACGGCGGCGTCCGGCTCCGCGGGGCGCTCGTCGCGCCCGATGGCCAGCGTCGCGGCCAGCGCGAGGAGGCCGCCGACGGCGGCGAGCACGAACGCGATCGTATAGCCCGACTCGCTGGGGATCAGCGTGCCGGGGATCGTGTCGGCGGTGAGCACCGCCGCGCCGATCGCCGCGCCGAAGGCGCCGCCCACCGTGCGGGAGATGGTGTTGATCCCGGTCGCGACGCCGACGTCGCCCTGGTCGACGGCGCCGATGATCAGGTTGACCATCGAGGCGAAGGACAGGCCGATCCCGATGCCGAGGAGGAAGCTCGAGAGCACGAAGTGCCACTGCTCGGTGTGGGCCGCCGCGAGCTGCACGAAGGCGAGGGTCACCGCACCGGCCCCGACGGCGAGCACGGTGCGAAAGCCGAGCCGCGGGCCGAGCGCGCCGGCGAGCGGGCCGACCACCAGGATCGCGAGCGAGCTGGGCACGAGGAGGAGCCCGGCCTCGGTGATCGACGCGCCGAAGCCGTAGCCGGCCTCGCTCGGCGTCTGGGCGAACTGCGGAATGAGCAGGAAGGAGGTGAACAGCGCGAACCCGATCAGCACGGCGGCCAGGTTCGTGAGCCCCACGGCGCGGTTGCGCAGGATCCGCAGGTCGACCAGCGGATCGGTGACCCGGCGCTCGAAGCGGGGCCAGGCGGCGAGGAGCGCGGCCCCGCCGAGCACCAGCCCGAGGGTGGCCGGCGAGGTCCAGCCCCAATCGTTGGCCTTGGTCAGGCCGAGCAGCAGCGCGACGAGCCCGACGGAGAGGAGCGCGGCGCCGGCCCAGTCGACGTGGACGCCTGGGCGGGTGGAGGAGGCGGGGATGACCCGGCGGGCGACGGCGGCGGCGGGCAGCGCGAGCAGGCCGACGAGGAAGAGCCAGTGCAGCGCGAGGTTGTCGACGATGACCCCGGAGAGCGGGAGGCCGATGCCGCCGCCGATGCCGAAGATCGCGCTCAGCGAGCCGATGCCGATGGAGACCTTCTCGCGCGGGAAGGTGTCGCGGATGATGCCGAAGGCGAGCGGGAAGACACCGCCGGCGACGCCCTGGACGATGCGCCCGAGGACGACGAGCTCGATCGTCGGCGCGAACGCGCTGATCACCGAGCCGACCGCGAAGAGCAGCAGCACGTAGACCAGCATCCGCTGCTTGCCGTAGAGGTCTCCGAGCTTGCCGACGATCGGCGTGGCCACCGAGGCGGCGATCAGGAAGCCGGTGAGCACCCAGCTGGCGCTCGCGGCCGACGTGTCGTACTCCTCCGCGATCTGCGGGAGGGCCGGGGCGACCATCGTCTGCAGCAGGGCGAAGGAGAGCGCGGCGAGCAGGAGCGTCGCCATGATCGGCCGGATGTCGTCGACTTGTTGAGCGGAGCGGGTCACTCCGGATACAATAGCGGAGGAATGTCGTCCACTTCGTCCCGATCACGCCCGCTGCGGGCCGATGCCGAGCGCAACCGCGCCAAGGTGCTGACCGCCGCCCGCCAGGTCCTCGCCGCGCGCGGCCTCGACGCGTGCACCACGGACGACATCGCCCGTGCCGCGGGAGTCGGGGTGGGGACGGTCTACCGCCGGTTCCCGACCAAGGAGTCGCTCGTCGCCGCCGCGCTCGACGAGCTGGCCGGCGAGGTGCTCTCCGACGTGTGCGCCGCCGCTCGCGCGGAGGATCCCTGGCAGGCGCTGCGCGACGCCCTCGAAGCGCTCGCCGCCGGGCTGCACGCCAACCGCGCCTTCATCGAGGCGGTCTTCGAGGGGATCGTCGAGCAGCAGCCGCTCGAGGCGTTCCGCCTGGAGCTGCGGGCCGCGCTGCGGCCCGTCGTCGCCCGCGCGCACGCAGCCGGGGTGCTCCGCCGTGACATCGTCATCGAGGACATCCCGCTGCTCGTCGTCGCCGCCGCCAAGCTGACCCCGAAGCGGCCGGGGGTCGACCCGCAGATCTGGCGGCGCTACCTCGGCGTGCTGCTCGACGGGCTGCGCCCGGACGGCGCCTCCCCGTTGCCCCTGGGGCCGCCGCCCACGTAGCAGGAATCGCCCGCGATTGGGTGCCGGGCGGACGCGATGGTAGGCGCTCGGACAGCCGGGCGATCGTCATTGACATTCTTCGGCGGCGACCAATACGGTGCCGCGCCGTGGCGGGGGACACGCTTCGACTGGACGTCAACGCGATCGACTACGGGTTCCTGATCGCGTACTTCATCGTGGTGCTCGGCATCGGGTTCGCGGCCAAGCGGTTCATCAAGACGAGCCTCGACTACTTCCTCTCCGGGCGCTCGCTGCCGGCCTGGATCACGGGACTCGCCTTCATCTCGGCCAACCTCGGGGCGCTCGAGGTGCTCGGCCAGTCCGCGAACGGGGCGCAGTACGGGATGGCGACCACGCACTTCTTCTGGATCGGCGCCATCCCGGCCATGGTCTTCCTGGGCATCGTGATGATGCCCTTCTACTACGGCTCGAAGGTGCGCTCGGTCCCGGAGTACCTGCGCCTGCGCTTCAACCGGCCGACGCACTTCCTCAACGCGATGACGTTCGCGCTGGCCACCGTCCTCATCTCGGGGGTCAACCTCTACGCGCTCGCCCTCGTGCTCAAGCTGCTCCTGGGCTGGCCGATCCTGCTCGGCGTCGTCGTGGCGGCGGCCATCGTGCTGATCTACATCACGCTCGGCGGCCTCTCCTCGGCGATCTACAACGAGGTGCTGCAGTTCTTCGTCATCGTCTCGGCGCTGCTGATCATCACCGTGATCGGGATGATCGACGTGGGAGGCTGGAGCGGACTGCAGGAGTCCATCCGGGAGTCCGAGCTCGGGGAGCCCGGCCTGCACGCGTGGGAGGGCACGGGGACCGGCAACGTGTCGAATCCGATCGGGGCGTCCTGGATCCAGATCGTCTTCGGGCTCGGCTTCGTCCTCTCCTTCGGGTACTGGACGACGAACTTCGCCGAGGTCCAGCGCGCCCTCTCGGCGCAGAACCTCTCTGCCGGGCGGCGGACACCCCTGATCGGGGCCCTGCCCAAGATCTTCATCCCGTTCATCACCATCCTGCCGGGACTCATCGCGCTGGCCACCATCCGGGGTCTCGGGGGCGACAACCCCGACCTCCAGTACAACAACGCGATCCCGCTGCTCATGAACCAGTACCTGCCCAACGGGATGCTCGGGCTGGCGCTGACGGGGCTCATCGCGGCGTTCATGGCCGGCGTGGCGGCGAACGTGTCGGCCTTCAACACGGTCATCACCTACGACCTGTGGGAGCCCTACGTCCGCCCGGGCCAGTCTGACGCCTACTACCTGCGGTTCGGAAGGCTCGCGACCATCGGCGGCATCCTCGTCTCCATCTCCACGGCGCTCATCGCCTCGGGCTTCAACAACATCTCCAACTACGTCCAGCTCCTGTTCTCGTTCTTCAACGCGCCGTTGTTCGCGACCTTCATCATCGGGATGTTCTGGAAGCGGATGACCCCGTGGGCGGGGTTCTGGGGGCTCATCGCGGGCACCCTGGGCGCCGCGGCGACCTACTTCGGCTACAAGTGGGAGATCTTCTCGTTCGGGTCCGACCTCGCCCAGTCACTCACGGGCGCGATCGTCGCCTTCGTGGCCGACGCGGTGGTGACCGTCGGCGTCTCGCTGGTCACCAAACCCAAGCCCGTGCACGAGCTGCAGGGGCTGGTCTACGGCATGGCGAACACCGAGGCCGACGCCGAGCCCGGGGACGAGGCGTGGTACCGCTCGCCCACGGTCCTCGCCGTGACCGCCCTCGGGCTGACCTCCGTGCTCTCACTGGCGTTCTTCTGACATGGCCGAAGACCCCCACATCAAGCAGGCCGAGCAGGCCGCCGCCGCCGCCGAGCCGGACGCGGAGGCGCGCTTCGCCGACCTGTTCGACATCCGACGCATCATCGCCGGCCTCTTCCTCGTCTACGGCGTCGTGCTGGTCATCCTCGGGTTCTCCGCCTCCGACGCCGAGATCGAGCGCGCGGCGGGGGTGAACATCAACCTCTGGGGCGGCCTGGGCTTGATCGTGTTCGCGCTGATCATGCTGGGGTGGGCGCTCCTGCGCCCGGTGGGGCGCCAGATCGCGGCGAGCCCCCGCAACGACGACGAGGAGTAGGGAGCGCCGACGGACGCCTACGCGGCGGGCAGCCCGTTGCGGCGGGTGACCTGCGCGTACCAACCCGCGCTCGCCTTGGGCGTCCGCCGCTGCGTCGGGTAGTCGACGTGGACGAGCCCGAAGCGCCGGGAGAACCCGAAGGCCCACTCGAAGTTGTCGAGCAGCGACCAGACGAAGTACCCGCGCACGTCGGCACCCCGCTCGCGCGCCGCGTGCGCCGCCCGGAAGTGCCCGTCGAGGTAGGCGATGCGGTTCGCGTCCTGCACCACGCCGTCGGGCCCGGGCGCCTCGTCGAACGCCGCCCCGTTCTCGGTCACGTAGAGGGGCGGCGCCGCGTACTCGTCGCTCAGCCGCGTCAGCGTCTCCCGCAGCCCGTCGGGCTCGATCTCCCATCCCATCGCCGTCGTCGGCAGCCCCCGGTCGACGAACTCGACGTCCTCGCTCCCCACCCAGGGGGAGGGCGCCGTGGCGCGGCCGCCGGCCCGGACCGTCCAGGGGAAGTAGTAGTTCACGCCGAGGAAGTCCAGGGGCTGGGCGATGCGCTCGAGGTCGCCCTCCTGCACGTGGGCGCCGTCCGTGACGTCCGCGACGTCCTCGAGCAGGTCCTCGGCGTAGCGTCCGCGCAGGAGCGGGTCGAGGAAGAGGCGGTTCTGGAGCGCGTCGATGCGCCGCGCCGCCTCCACGTCCGCCTCGTCCTCCGTCGCGGAGCGCACCGGCGAGAAGTTGAGCGTGATGCCGAACGTGCTCGTGCCGGGATCCTGGGCCCGCATGGCCTCGAGCGCCAGGCCGTGGCCCAGGAGCAGGTGATGGGCCGCGCGCAGCGCCTGGGCCGGGTCGCGCACTCCCGGCGCGTGCTCGCCGGCGGCGTAGCCCAGGAAGGCCGCCACCCACGGCTCGTTGAGCGTCGTCCAGGCGTGGACTCGATCGTGGAGCCGGGCGTGGACGGCCGCCGAGTAGTCGGCGAACCGCTGCGCGGTCTCGCGCGCAGGCCAGCCGCCCGCGTCCTCGAGGACCTGCGGGAGGTCCCAGTGGTACAGCGTGACCCACGGCGTGATGTCGCGTTCGAGCAACGCCTCGACGAGCCGCACGTAGAAGTCCAGGCCGGCCTCGTTGAGCGCGCCCCGGCCTTCGGGCTGCAGCCGCGGCCAGGCGAGCGAGAACCGGTAGTGGGAGACCCCGAGGTCCGCCAGCAGCGCGACGTCCTCGCGGTAGCGGTGGTAGTGGTCGCAGGCCACGTCTCCCGTGTCGCCGTCGACGACCATGCCCGGCGTGTGGCTGAACGTGTCCCAGATGGACGCGCTGCGCCCGCCTTCGTCGACGGCGCCTTCGATCTGGTACGACGCCGTCGCGGCGCCCCAGACGAAGTCCGTGGGGAAGCTGAGCGCCTCAGAGCCTCGCTCTGCGTTCCGGTCGGCGGGCGGCGTGGTGGGCATCAGCCGATCGTGCAGGACGCGCCCTGGCGCGTCAAGGCGTCGCACGGCGCCCCGCGTCGCGTCCGATCCGTGGACGGGTCCGCCCGGCTGGCGGCCCCCGCGCTCCTCGTCATCCGGGGTTGGGTGCGCCCGCTGTCGCGAAAGCTCGCTGACGGCGCGTAGACTCGTCGAGGCCATGGCAAGCGGCCCGGACCTGTTCGTCGTCTGCAAGAGCTGCGGCTCGGAGGTCAGCCCGTACATCACGGAGTGCCCGTACTGCGGGACCCGGCTGCGCAAGCGGGCCCCGAAGCTCGAGAAGGGCGGGGTGCCCAAGGCCCCCAAGACCCGCCGGCGTCCGCAGGCCCCGTCGCTCGGCAAGCTCCGCCCGGGGGAGATCCCGGGCATCCGCGCCGACCTCTCGCTGCGCCCCTACGCCACCATCGCGCTCGTCCTCGTCCCGGCCCTGGTCACCGTGGGCGTCACCGCCGGGATCCCGCCGCTGGTCGACCTCTTCCTACCCTCGCTGCTCGGCACGGAGTTCTGGCGGCTCCTGCTCGCCAACTTCGTCTACCTGAGCACGGGCTATGAGGTCGTCGCCCTGGTCGCCATCGGGTTGTTCGGCTGGCGCCTGGAGCGCCGGTACGGCTTCTGGGCGCCGCTCGTCGTCTACGGGCTCGCCACGCTCGCCGGCGCGGGGGCGGTGGGCCTGCTCGATCCCTCGCCGCTCGCGATCGGCGGCAACGCCGGGGCGCTCGGCCTGCTCGCCGCCTTCGCCG
>CALMNS010000516.1 GCA_937871635.1 uncultured Solirubrobacter sp. | reverse complement strand
GCGCTAGCCACACCCGGCCCTGCCGGCCGCGGCCGGCGGTCTGCGAGAACGTCGTCACGATCGCCCCCGACGGCGCCCCCGCGGCCGCGAGCGCACGGGCCCGGTCGTTCGTCGAGCCGGTGCGCCGCAGGTGGACGCGCGGGTGGCCGAGGCGCGGGCTCAGCCGAGGAAGTCGAGCAGCGCCCGGTTGAACGCCTCGGCGTGGGTGGCGTTGAAGCCGTGCGGGGCGCCCTCGATCAGCTCGAGCCGGCTGCCGGCGATCGCCTCGTGCGCGCGCTTGCCGCTGACCTCGAACGGCACGATGCCGTCCGAGTCGCCGTGGGTGACCAGCGTCGGGACGGTGATCTTCGCGAGATCCGGGCGGAAGTCGGTGCGCCCGAAGGCCGTGATGCAGTCGAGCGTCCCCTTGGGCGACGCGAACGCCGCGATGTCGCGCGCGTAGAGCCGCTGCGGCTCGGAGATCAGGTCCGTCCGCTCGCCGGCGGCGAAGAACTGCGTCGTGAACGAGTCGAGGAACGCCAGGCGGTCCCCCTTCACCCCGGCCTGGAACTGCTCGAGGGTGGCGTCGTCGAGGCCGCCGTCGGGGTTGTCCTCGCTCTGGTAGAGGTAGGGCGGCACGGCGGCGGCGAGCACCGCCTGGGCGACCCGGTCGGTCCCGTAGGTGCTGATGTAGCGGACGACCTCGCCGCCGCCCATCGAGAAGCCGACGAGGGTGGCGTCGCGGAGGTCGAGGTGCGCGAGGAGCGCGTCGAGGTCGGCGGCGAACGTGTCGTAGTCGTAGCCGCCCCATGGCTGCGAGGACGCGCCGAAGCCGCGGCGGTCGTAGGTGACGACCCGGTGGCCCGCGTCGACGAGCGCGGGGACCTGCGACTCCCACGACCGCCCGCTGAGCGGCCAGCCGTGGATGAGGACGACCGGGCGGCCGCTGCCGTGGTCCTCGTAGTAGAGCTCGACGGGGGTGCCGGCGTCGTCTCCGACCTTCAGCCTGGCCATCTGGGTCCTCCTCTTGCCCTCGGGATCGGTGGCGCCCAACCTAGTACGCGCGTCCTTGCGGCCACGCGTACTACTCGGCCGCGTCGCGCACCAGCGCCTCGACCAGGCCGTCCGGCGTGTGCGGGTCGGCCTCGACGGCCGGCTCGATCCCCGCCTCGCGCAGCGCCGCGCTCGTCGCTGGGCCGATGGAGACGACGCGGCCGGCCGGCCGGCCCC
>CALMNS010000515.1 GCA_937871635.1 uncultured Solirubrobacter sp. | reverse complement strand
CAGGGCGATCGACGCGGCGAGCCCGCATATGCCTGCACCCACCACGAGCGCTCGTGCACCAGTGTTCTCGGTGGTCATGGACTCTCCTCGACAGCGGCCGCATAGCCGCAAGACACGTGGTGACCGGGAGATCACCCTTGCTACCTGACGACAGTACGCGAGCGGACGCCGTTGAGCTAGCGATGCTTTTGGATGTTCGGCATCACTGCGATCGATGGTCAGTCGAGCGCCTGAGCGGCCTGAGCGACCCGATCGCGGAGCCATTGGTGCGCCGGGTCGGCATCGGCTCGCGGTGACCAGAACATCGCCTCGCGCAGTGGTTCGACAGAGACGGGGAGCTCGACGAGACGCACCCCGATCTTCTCGGCCAAGTGTCGACCGAGACGTTCGGGGATCGGGGTCATCAGGCGGGTCCCCGGCAGCAGCAGGGGCTGCACCACGAAACTCTGCGCAACGATCTCGATTGGTCGCTCGATCCCCAGCTCGCGGAAGCGCAGACCGGTGATCGTGTCGGTCGGGCCACTGCCGAACGACACGCAGGGCAGCGTACGGAACTGCTCCTTGGTCATCTCGTCGCCGAGGTCCGGGTGGTCGCGCGCTACGGCGCACACCAGGCGGTCCGTGAAGAGCGGGGCCGAATGCAGCTGGGGCTCGTCGCCGACGAGCTCGTCGGGGTAGAGCAGCAGATCGATCTGTGAGCGCTCGACCGCCTGGCCGAAGCCGTGCGATGGCGGAAGAACTTCGAAGCGGACGTTCGGGGCCTCGTCGCTGAGCTCGACGAGCAGCGGGCCGAGCATGACGATGAGCAGGTAGTCGCTGGCCATGAGCCGGAAGGTCCGCCGGCTGACCGAGGGGTCGAACTCGTGCCCAGCGCGAAGCGTCGCCTCGATCTGGTTGAGCGCCTCTCGAATCGGCTCGGCGAGCATGAGCGCACGGGTCGTTGGCACCATCTGGCGTCCCTGCCGCACGAGCAGCGGGTCATGGAAGAAGGCACGCAGGCGCGACAGCGAGGCGCTCATCGCCGGCTGGCCCACGGCCAGCCGTTCGGCGGCACGGGTCACGCTGCACTCGGCCATCAGCGCGTCGAGCGCCAGCAGCAGGTTCAGGTCGAGGCGTCGAAGGAGCTGTCGGTCTGAGGACACCGTCTCAGACGCCACCATATCGACGCTGTCGATGCCGAGCATGCGAGATCTCGCCCTTCCGCAATAGCTAGTGCGGTGGGACGCTCGCTGAGCCTGGTCCACAGGCGCGATCTGTCCCCCCCCGGCTCCCTCCCGGCTCTCGGCCCTTCCCTGGGCCGAGAGCCGGGACCGCTGTGGCCACCGGACCGCGTGCTTGCACCTAATACGAGGGAGTTGATGTCATGAAGGTCCTCCGCAGGAGCCTGGGTCGTTCACTGCTGGCGTCCGCCCTGATCGTCGCTGGCAGCGGGTGCGGGAGCTCTGCTGAGCAGAGCGGCGGGGCCAGCAGTCAGACCTCGCAGGTGGCCGCCACCGCACGGGCGGCGCTCGAGAAGCAGTCCCAGCCGGTTCGCTCGGTGCCGGCCCCGGGCCCGGCACTCGACGCCTCGTCGCTTCGCGGCAAGACCGTCTACTACGTCCCGCTCGTCCTCAAGGCGAGCTACTTCCAGATCGTCAACAAGGTCGCGACGGACGCCCTGCGCCGGGCCGGCGTCACGGTGCGCGCGTGCGACGGCCACGCCAACCCCTCGGGCGTCGGGGCGTGCCTCGACCAGGCCGTGACGCGTCGCGCGGACGCAGTCATCACGGACTACATCCCGTACGAGATGGCTCCGACGGCGTTCGACCGCGTTCGCCGTGCCGGCGTCCCGATGTACGTGGGCGCGCAACGTGCGCCGGACGGCCTGAAGGCCAGCTCGACGCTGCGGTTCGAGAACCCCGACGCCTACCAGTCGGCGTCCATGGAGGGGATCGTCAACGCGGTCATCGCCGACTCCGACGCGAAGGCGCGCATCCTTCTCGTGCGCAGCGAGGACGACCCCGCCGTCGCCCGGGCCGGCGACCACCTCATCGAGTACGCCGAGCGGACGTGCCCGGACTGCGAGCTGACGGTCGTCCGCGGCAGCCTCGCCGCGATGGACAAGCTGCCGTCCCTGGTCAGCAGCTCGCTGGTCAAGGACCCGTCGATCACCTACGTCCTCCCCCAGTACGACGTCTTCCTCGGCCCGGCGATCGCCGGCGTGCAGTCCGCAGGCAAGGTCCGTGACGTCGAGCTGGCGACGGCGAACGCGACGATGGCGTCGCTGCCGCAGGTCAAGAGCAACGAGCAGGTGATCGCGGCGGTCGGTCTGGACCCGGTGTACTCCGGCTGGAAGATGGGCGACGCCGCCCTGCGCCTGCTGGCCGGGGAGGATCCGCCGCAGACCTATCCCGTGCCGGTCCGCGCCTTCACGAAGGAGAACGTCGATGATCTCGCGCTGACGTCGGAGGCGGAGGCCAGCGGCGAGTGGTTCGGCGACGCCGTGTCCTATCAGAGCGGCTTCGAGAAGCTGTGGGGCCTGCGGTGAGTTCCGCGCCGCCGCTCGAGCTGGTCGGCCTGTCGAAATCCTTCGGCACGGTCAAAGCGCTTCACGGCGTGGATCTCAGCGTGCGGCGCGGCGAGATCCATGGCCTGGTCGGCCAGAATGGATCGGGCAAGTCGACGCTCGTCAAGGTGCTCTCGGGCTACCATGCCCCCGACCGCGGCGGCGTCATCAAGGTCGACGGCCACGTCCTGGGCTCGCAGGCCAAGCTCCGGCATCTGCGGGACGCCGGCGTCGCCATCGTGCATCAGGACCTCGGGCTCGTGCTCGAGAAGACCGTCGCGGAGAACATCGCTGTGGGCAGCTTCTCGGCCGGCCGCTTCAGCAGGAGGGTCGACTGGCGCCGCGAGCAGCAGCGTGCCGCCGAGGTGCTCGACCGTCTCGAGTCGGCGATCGACCCGCGCGCGCCCGTCGGGGACCTCGACGTAGCCGACCGCTCGATCGTCGCGATCGCCCGGGCGCTGCGCGCTCAGCGCCCGGGTCGCGGGCTCATCGTCCTCGACGAGTCGACGCGGGCGCTGCCCAAGCACGCGCTGGAGGACTTCTACCGGGCGCTGCGAGGCGTCGTGTCGGCAGGCGGCGCGGCGCTGATGATCTCGCACAACCTCGAGGAGGTCATGCAGGTCACCGATCGGGTCACCGCGCTGCGCGGAGGCGCGATCGTCGGCGGAACCGTTCCGACGAGCGCGACAACGGAGCGCGAGCTCGCCGAGCGCATGCTCGGGCGGGCGATCGAGGAGCTCGTCCACACCGTCGGCGACGTCGCGAGCGGCGACGACCGTCTGGTGGTGGAGGGGCTGGCCGGACGACTGCTGGCCGGCGTCGACCTCACGGTGCAGCCGGGCGAGGTGCTGGGCGTCACCGGGGTCGCGGGTGCCGGCTGGGACGAGCTGCCGTACCTCTTGACGGGCGCTCGGCCGGCGCGCTCGGGCACGCTGCTGCTTGACGGCGAGCGCCTCGACCTCACGAGCGCGGGACCCGCGCGGTGCATCGCTGCCGGCATCGCCCTGGTGCCCGAGCACCGCATAGCCGACGGGGTCGCCGTCACGCTCAGCGTCGCCGACAACATCACCCTCCCGCGCGTTGGCTCGAACGGGAAGCCGTGGCGCATCGGCAGCCGTTGGCAGCAGACCGAGACCCAGGACGTGCTCGCTGCCCTCGACGTTCGTCCGCGCCGCGCCGACGTGCCGGTCGGCCAGCTCAGCGGAGGCAACCAGCAGAAGGTGATGCTCGGCAAGTGGCTGCAAGGCCGCCCACGCCTGTTGGCGCTGCACGAGCCGACGCAGGCGGTTGACGTCGGCGCGCGCCAAGACATCCTCCGCGCGATCGCGGCGACGGCGTCCAGGGGCGTCGCGGTGGTCGTCGCGTCGATCCAACCGGCCGACCTCGCGGCCGTCTGCAACCGGGTGCTCGTCCTCCACGAAGGACGCGTCACCTCCGAGATCTCGGCACCGACCGAGGACGGCATCGTCGAGGCTGTCTACGCCGGACGCCTCATGCTCTCCGCGCACGAAGGGTGAGTTCCTCCATGTCCCAGATCACGCCGTCCTCCGAACTGCCTGGCCCGCCGGCCGACGACGTTATGCCGATCGCCGCGGCGAACGAGACGCCTGCACGGCGTCCGTCCTTCGACCGGCGTCGTTTCGTCAGCCGCTACGCGCTCGTCGGCCTCTGGCTGCTCATGGCGCTGGTCTACGGCGTCCTCATGCCGGACACCTTCCTGCAGACCGCGACGCTTCGCAGCATCTTCGCCTCCCAGCAGGTCCTGGTGTTTCTCGCGATCGCGGCGCTGGTGACCTTCGTCGTCGGCGAGTTCGACCTGTCGGTCGCCGCGACGATGGGGCTGGCGGCCACGCTCGTGCCAGTGCTCAGCGTGCTGCACGGATGGAGCCTGTCGCTGGCCTGCGTCGTGGCGGTCCTCTGCGCGTCGCTGGTGGGCCTCGTCAACGGGCTCCTCGTCGTGAAGGTGGGCGTCGAAGCTCTGATCGTCACCCTCGGCAGTTCGACGTTGCTGCTCGGTCTGGCGTCGTTGATCTCCAAGCAGGCCACCGTGTCCGGTCTGCCGACGAGCTTCGGGGATATCGCCCTCGTCGAGATCGGCGGCCTGCCCATCAGCTTCTACTACGGCGTGGTCCTCGCCCTGATCGCCGGCTATGTCCTTACTTTCACGCCGCTGGGACGTCACATGACGTTCGTCGGGGCAAATCGCGAGGTGGCACGGCTCGCGGGCATCGGTATCGACCGGCTGCGCGTCGGCGCGTTCGTCACCGGCAGCACCATCGCCGGCGTCGGCGGCGTCCTTGTCGCTGCCTCGGCGGGCGGTTACGACTCGACCTCCTCTCCGACGTACTTGCTGCCGGCCTTCGCCTCGGTGTTCCTCGGCACAGCGGTCGTCCGCCCGGGTCGGTTCAACGCGATCGGGACGCTCGTGGCGATCTACTTCCTCGCCACCGGGATCCTCGGCCTGCAGCTCCTCGGGTACACGGGCTGGATCGAGAACGTCTTCTACGGGACTGCGCTGATCGTCGCCGTCGCGATCTCCACAATCGTCCGGCGCCGGACGGCATCGACATAACGCGGGAGTGACTTCACCCCGAACCGCTGTTTCAGATGCGCGTGGGGACGATGCATAGTCGAGGCCATGATCACGCCCATCCACGGCGTGCGTTCAATCCGCACAAAGGAGAACCACATGTCCGCGTTCAGCCTCACCGAGGTCGAGATCCTCGACCCTGAGGGCGCGCAGCGGTACGCCGAGCTCACGCAGTCTGCCGTCGCCCTCTACGGCGGTCGCTTCCGCGTCCTCGCCGCCGAGCCGGTCGTCGCCGAGGGAGACTGGCCCGCCGAGAAGCGCGTGGTCATCATCGAATGGCCCGACATGGAGCGGCTGCGTGGGTGGTACGACTCGGCCGAGTACGCCCCGGCGCGGGTCGTCGCCGAGACCGCGCTGCAGCGCCGGCTGACATTCCTCGAGGGCGTCGACGCGCCCGAGGCCGCCGAGGCGACAGTGCGCCGCTTCTACGAGGCGATGCGCACGGGTGACACGAGCGTGGCCGACGAGATCCTGGCTCCCGCCTGGGAGGACATCCCGCTCGCGCCCGGGATCTCGGCCGGCCCGGACGGCTACAGGCAGACCGTCGCGTTCCTGCGCGCCGCGTTTCCGGATCTGCGGGCCGACATCGAGGACATCCTCGTCACGGGCGACCGGGTGGCCGTGCGCGTCCTGGCGCGCGGCACGCACGAAGGCGAGATCCTCGGCGTCGCTCCCACGGGCCGTGCGGTCGAGTTCCGCGCCTTCGACTTCCACCGCCTCGAGCAGGGTCGCATCGTCCAGTCCTGGCATCTCGAGGACTTCTTCGGGCTGCTCGCCCAGCTCGACACCCCGTCCACCGTCACAGTCTGAGGAGCATCCCATGCCCGCCACCCGCACCACCTCGAATCTGAGCGAAGAGCAGATCGACCACGTCCTTTCGTCGGTGGCCGGAGCGCTCGGCCAGCTTCCGCGTTCGCCGGTCCTGAGGGACCCGTCTGGGCAGGGCCTGCCGTTCGAGGAGGTCAGCTTCCCCTCGGCCGACGGCGTGCCGCTCGAGGGATGGTTCATCCCGGCCCCCGGGTCGGACCGCCTCGTGATAGCCAACCACCCGATGTACTTCACGCGCTCGGGAATGCCGACGCATCTCGAGCCGTGGAGCGCGATGTGGGCCCCGAGCGGCAACGACATCGAGGTCGATCTCATCCCGGACTACCGGATCCTCCACGAGGCCGGCTACAACGTCCTGACCTACGACCTGCGCAACCACGGCCTCAGCGGCGCCGCCAACGGCGGGATCGCCTCGAGTGGGCTCTTCGAGGCGCGCGACGTCCTCGGCTCCCTGCGATACGCGAGAGCGCGCGAGGACACGCGCGACATGGCCACCGCACTGTTCAGCCGCTGCCTGGGCTTCAACGCCACGATCTGCGCGATGAGCAAGGACCCCGAAGCGTTCGACGGCGTTCGTTGCCTGGTCGGGCCGCAGCCGGTGACCGAGAAGGTGATCCTCGGGGGCGTTCTTGCCGTCGCCGGCGTTCCCGGCCACCGCATCGACGACCTCGAGCAGCGCATCCGTCTGAGCACGGGCATCGGGTTCGAGCCGAGAGACCCACGCCCGTGGGCCAGGAGCGTCCGCGTCCCCACGTTCGTCTACCAGGTCCGCGACGACGTGCTGACCACACCAAGCGACGTGCAGGCGATCTTCGACAGTATGCCCACGTCGGACAAGCAACTGCACTGGATCGAGGGGTCGACGGCTCGGTGGGACGGCTACCTCGAGTTCCAGCGCCGCCCCGAGCCGATGCTCGCGTGGCTCGAGGCGCACATGCCGCACTGACCGGCGTCGCTACTGGCCTCGACGCTCAGCCGAGCGCTGAGCCCCTCGGTCCGGCATGGGGCTCACGAGGGGCGGTCCGTTCGCGCGAAGCCGGCCGGCCGTCCGTGCCGACGGCGGCCCGGAGCCGTTCAGCGGCGACGGAGCGGACCCCCGTCGGCCACAGGACGAGCAGCGGCAACGCCACGTCCTCGGCCAGCGCCAGCTCGACGACGCGGCGGTCGTGCGGCCAGCCTGCTGGTCCGATCGCGAGTGCACGCAGCTCGACGAGGCTGGTCAGCGCTGCCCCCGTGCCCAGGATCCGCGCCTCAACGGGCGTCACCCGCGCCCCTCGCGCGGCGAGCCGCGACAGCAGCAAGTCGGTCAATGGCGTGCCCGGCCGGCTCCAGGTGAGCAGTCGCTCGCCGTCGAGCTCGGCGAGGGCGACCGGGTCCGAGCGCGCCGCGAGAGGATGATCGTCGGGGACGTAGAGCTGCGATGGCGTGGGGGCGAGGGCCGCGCTGTCGACCTCAGGCGCCGCGGGCGCGGTGCGCGCGACCACGACGTCGAGCCCTCGGTCCCGCAGCAGCGGCACGACCTGTTCGGGCCAGACCTCGCGGAGGTTCACCGTGACCTCGGGCGTCCGGTCGCGCAGCTGGCGGACCAGCGTCTCGCGCTCGGCTGGGCCAACGGCGGGGGACACCCCCAGCCGGATCGCGCCCTCCGTGCCGCGGCCGACCCGTTGCGCTGCTTCGAACGCCGCGTCGGCGGCGGCGAGGACCTCGCGACCGCGGCGCAGCAGTTCCTCACCCGCCGATGTGAGCCATACTTCGCGCGTCGTGCGCTCGAGCAACGCCACGCCGAGCTCGCTCTCGAGCTGCTGGACCGACTTCGACACGGCCTGCTGGCGCAGGAACAGGCGCCCGGCGGCGCGCGTGAAGTTCAGTTCCTCTGCCACTGCCACGAACGCCCGCAGCTGACGCAGCTCAGCCATAGACCGCTTCTGGTTGTGGCTTGGTCGAGGATCGTTGTTTCAGTTCTGCGTCCACTGCGCCGCATAGTCGCAGGATGCCCACACGAATCTTCATCACCGGCTCGCGCGACGGCCTGGGTCTAGCGGCCGCTCGCGAGCTTCTGGGCGCCGGTCATGCCGTCGTCGTCCACGCCCGTGACGAACGGCGAGCCAGCGATCTCCGCGACCGGCTGCCCGGCGCCGAGGCGGTGCTGGTCGCCGATCTGGCCAGTCGGCAGCAAACGCTCGACCTCGCCGACCAGGCCAACGCGCTGGGCACGTTCGACGCGGTGATTCACAACGCCGGCGTCGGCTACCGCGAGCGCCAGCGCATCGCTACGCCGGAAGGCCACGCGCACGTGGTCGCCATCAACGTTCTGGCCCCGTACATCTTGACCGCGCGGATGAACCGGCCGTCACGGCTCATCTACACCACCAGCGGCATGCACGAGAGCGGTGATGCCAGCCTCCGCGACCTGGACTGGGAACGCCGACGGTGGGATGGCATGCAGGCCTACAGCGACAGCAAGCTCTTCGGCATCGCGCTGAGCCTCGCCGTCGCGCGCCGCTGGCCGGGCGTGCTCAGCAACAGCGTGAGCCCCGGCTGGGTGTCCACCAAGATGGGCGGCCCGGGCGCGCCCGACGATCTCGCACTCGCCCATGTCACGCAGACCTGGCTGGCGGTCAGCGACGACCCAGCCGCGACCGTGACCGGCCGCGTCTTCTACCACCAGGAGGAGATCCTTCCGTCCGCCGACGCCGTTGACCCGAGGTTTCAGGATGCGTTGCTTGCGCGACTGACCGATCTGAGCGGCGTGGAGTTCCCGCTGGCCGACGCCGCTCCTGCAGCGGCTCCGGAAACGCATCGGTGACTCCGACCTCACCGCGGTCTTCGCCGCCCACGGCGAGGCGGACGCGGGAGCGTGCACCGTGGCCGCCGAGTACCTCGTCGCGGTCGGAACCCGGCCCGGCTGACCCAGCGCTCAGCTCGCCCGCCGGCCGCGCAGGATGACGTCATGGCCGGTCAGCCGGACCCCAAGCCGCTCGCCGATCCGGTGGATCGCCCGTTCGAGCTCGGCGTCCTCGAAGGCCACGACCTCGCCCGTGTCGGCGTCGACGAGGTGATGGTGGTGCTCGCCGGACGGGTCGGCGATCTCGTACCGCGCGATCCCTTCGCCGCCGTCGAAGCGCCGCACGAGCCCCAGCTCGTGCAGGGTCTCGAGCGTCCGGTAGACGGTGGCCGTCGACCCGGCTCCCGGCTGAGCCCGGAGCCGGTCGACGAGCTCCTGGGCACTGAGCAGGCAGTCCCCGTCGCGAGCGAGCAGCTCGACCACCGCGGTGCGGCCCGCGCTCGTGCGCAGGCCGGCACCGCGGAGCCGCTCATCGGCGTGGCTGAGCCACCGGTCGCGGGTCACGGCATCCACCCCGCCGATGGTAACGAGAACCGCTCTCAGGCGGCTTCGATGACCTCCACCGTCCCGTGGTCGTCGCAGTGGTCGGCGTGCGGATGGTGCAGGCGCCCGTCCACCAGATAGTCCGTGTGGCGCTCGTGGGGGACCGCGTCGTGCCCGCACCCCGGACCGTGCTCGTGGCCGGCATCGTGCCCGCCGGCGGGCTCGGTGTGGCCGTCAGGATGACCGGCGTCCACCCAGAGGACGTGTTCATCGACGTGGTCCTCATGGGGATGGTGCAGATGTCTTTCGTGGAGGTAATCGACGTGCCCGTCATGCCGGACGGCGGTGTGACCGCAGCCCGACCCGTGGACGTGGTCATGGGCGGGGTGGGTCGTGTGATCGGTGCTCATGGCCCGGACGCTACGGCCGCGACCGAGATCCGCTCAAGCACTCGCGGATGAGAAGCAATCACACGAACCGCCGCGGACGAAGCCGACGCTCGCGCCGCTGACTCCGGACGGTTCCGGCGGCGCCCTCTTGTCTACTTGGGCTGGACGTTGAACTCGGTCTTGGTGGCGTACTCGTCGAACTCGGACACGCGGGCGGTGATGGTCGCCTCCCAGGTGCCCCTGACGCCGAGCGTGGCGTTGAGCAGCTCGTAGTGCGCAGGCCCTTTGCGCGGGATGTCGAGCGTGATCGGGCCGATGCCCTTCTCGCGCTGCACGAGCTTGACGGTCAGCTCTTCGACGCGGTCGACCTGCGCTCCGGTGCGCCGGTCGAAGAGGTAGAGGTGGTAGTCGGTCGGGCCGACGCTCCCGGGCTCGACGTCCATCTGCAGACGCATCGGCCCGAGGTCGAGCTCGCGCACGACCGGTCCGCTGTCGATCGTCGCCGGCGGAGCCGCGCGCACGACGGTCGCCGTCGCGGCAAGCACGAGGACGGCCAGGGCGACCTCCGCTCGCATCGAGCGGCGTAGACCGCGCGCGCCGTCGGCGTTCGGGCCGGCGAGCCGGGCGGTGCGGCGCCGATTGGCGGCGGCAAGGGCGACGATCACCGCGAGGAGCGCGACCTTGGCGAGGAGCGCCCAGCCATAGGTGGTGGTGAAGACGGCGCCAACCGACCCGAGGTAGAACCAGGCCTGGGCGGTCCCGGCGGCGACCAGCACGACGACGGCGGGCAGCGCCAGCCGCGAGAAGCGCGCGGTGGCCTCGGCGGCACCACCGCCGACGTCCTGACGCCGTCGTGGCCAGAAGCAGAGCAGGAGCAGCACGAGTCCGCCCAGCCAGGCGCCGGCGGCGAGGACGTGGAGGACGTCAGCCGGGATGAGCACGGCCTGCGGCGACTGGGTGTCCGCATGCCCGGCGTACGGCAGCGTCCCGACGAGCACGGCCATGGGCACCGCCAGCGCGACCGCTTCCCCGCGGGCGCGGAATCCCCGGTAGAGGAGCAAGAAGACGACGACGAAGGCCCAGGCCCCCGCGCGCAGCAGCCACGCCTCCCCGCTGCGGGTGGTGAGCGAGTTCTCGAGAACGGCGGAGTCCAGCGCGCCGGTCAGGCCGACGCCGGCGCCCAGCGCTCCCTGCAGCGCGATGCCGGCCGCCGCCGAGAGCAAGCCGACGAGGGCCGCGCCGAGCAGCACCCGTCCGGGCCAGCGCGCTGCCGTCTTGGCCGGCCACACGAGCAGCCGGAAGAAGACCGCGCCGACGAGTAGCAACAACGTCGCGTAATGCAGGCCGCGCGCCGCCCCGTAGACGCCTTCCACCGCGGGACCGGCGGACGACCGCGCGAGCAGCTCGGCGACTTGCGGCGTGTCGCGTTGGACGGTCACTGGCTTGCCGACGCC
>CALMNS010000514.1 GCA_937871635.1 uncultured Solirubrobacter sp. | reverse complement strand
GGCCGCCCGGCTGGCCCGCTCGATGGGCTTCGACCGCAGCCGCGTGCTGCTGCAGATGCGCCGCTCGCTCGCCGCGCCGCTGCCGGAGGTCGTCCTGCCGGAGGGCGTGCGGCTGCGCACCGTGCGCCTCGAGCGCCAGGGCGTGCTCGTGCCCGCCGGCCACCCGCTCGCGGCCGACGCCGAGGTCACCCTGAGCGCCGTCGCCGAGCAGCCGATCCTCGTGCACCCGCGGGCCGCCAACCCGGCGCACCACGACCTGGTCATCGACCTGTTCCGGCGCGACGGGCTCGAGCCGCGGCTCGTCGATCGCCCGGTCGCCTTCGACCCGACGCAGCGGCTGATCCGCGAAGGACGGGCGATCGGCCTGGTCGGAGCGTCGTCGGTCGAGGGCATGGGGGAGGGGCTGCGCTGGGTGCCCCTCGCCGCACCCGCGCCGCGCCTGGTCGTGGCGCTCGTGCTCCCCGACGGCGAGCCGTCGCCGGTGGTCGATCGCTTCGAGCGCGTCGCGGTGGCCGCCGCGGCCGCCGCCGGCTGGCTCGACGCCCCGGATCCCACCTAGAAGCCCGGCCACTGAGGCCAGAGCCAGGCGGTCTTTCCCCTCGGGCCCCAGGCTTCCTACGGTCGGCGCCCACCCACTACGAGGAGCGCACATGACCGCCTTTGTCTTCCCCTCCGCGATCGCCGCCCCGGCGTCCACGTTGACCGTCCACCCGCTGCTGCTCGGGGAGGTCGAGCTCGACCAGACCTTCCTGATGTGGGCGTCGGAGCCCGGCACGCGGCGGTGGATCCCCACCACCGCCTACCTCGTCCTCGGCCCCGAGGCGCCCATCCTCGTCGATGCGAGCTTCCGCGACGCGACCGAGTTCACCGCCGCCTCCGGCGTCCCCGCCCGGCGACCGCCCGAGCAGGAGCTCGCCCCTCAGCTCGCCCGCCACGGCCTCGAGCCCGGCGACGTCGGCTACGTGCTGCACACCCACCTGCACCACGACCACACCGGCCTGGCCGCCCGCCTCCCGGAGGCCAAGCTGCTCGTTCAGCGCGCCGAGCTCCAGTACGCGGCCGCTCCCCAGTTCCCGGTGCCGTTCTTCGACCGCGTCGACATCGCCGCGCTGATCGGCACCCTCTGGGGGCGCGTCGAGCTGCTCGACGGCGAGAGCGAGCTGTTCACCGGAGTCCGGACCGTGCACACCGGCGGTCACACCCCCGGCCACCAGATGGTCTACGTCGACACTCCGCAGGGCCGCGCGATCATCACCGGCGACGCCGTCTACGTCGCCGACCTCAACCTCGCCGCGGGTGTGCCGTCCGGCTACTGGGTCGACCTGCCCGACACGATGGCCGCGCTGCGCCGGATCGCCGCCGACAGCGAGGGCATCGTGCTGCCCATGCACGACCGGATGGTCCACGAGCGCTACGCCGACGGCATCGGATGATCGCCGGGGCGCTCGTGCACCGACCCGGCCGGCCGCGTTCACCCGCCTCGGCGCTCGGTCCGTGAGACTGTCGGTGTGCGAGCGCCTCCGTCCTCGAAGTCGAGCCCCGGTCGCGCGGCCCCTCGGCGGGTGGCGTCGGTGGCCGGGCGCGCCCTGAAGGCGTTCTACGACGATCAGATGACCCATCACGCGGCGGCGCTGACGTACTACTCGCTGATGTCGCTTTTCCCCGCCGTCCTGCTCGGCGTCTCGCTGCTCGGCCTGTTCGGCCAGTTCCCGGCCACCTACGACGCCATCGTGTCCTACCTCCGGGGCGTGGCGCCGAGGGCCACCGTCGAGGCGCTCGACGACTCGTTGCGAGGCGCCCTGCAGACCCGCGGCAGCGCGGTCACCGCGCTCGTCATCGGCGTGGTGAGCGCCTTCTACGGGACGACGGGCGTGCTCGAGGCCGCGCGCCGAGCGCTCAACGTCGGCTACGAGACGACGGAGCGCCGCGGCTTCGTGCGCCGCAAGCTCACCGACATCGGCTCCACCATTGTGCTGATGGCCCTCATGCTGGTGACCCTCACGCTCATGTTCGTCGGAGGGGGGTTGGCCGAGGACCTCCTCGGGTCGGTCGGACTGGGCTCCACCGCGGCGACCGTCTGGGGCATCGCCCGCTGGCCGGCCGCGCTCGGCGTCGCGATCCTCGTCTTCTCCTGGGTCTACTACGTCACGCCGAACGTCAGGCACCGGGGGTTCAAATGGATCACGCCGGGCGCGGTGGTCGGGGTGCTCGTGTGGCTGCTGGCCTCGGCGGCGTTCTTCGTCTATCTCGCCAACTTCGGCAATGTCAACGCCATCTACGGCAGCTTCACGGCCGCCGTCATCCTCATCGTCTGGCTGTGGCTGAGCAACGCAGCGCTGCTCCTCGGCGGCGAGATCAACGCGGAGCTCGAACGCGAGAAGGAGCTCGCCGACGGCGTCCCGCCCGAGGAGACGATCGCCATGCCGGAGAGGGACGAGCGGCCCGGCGCCGACCGGTAGCGTGGCGGCGGCGATGGTCCAGTGCGCCCTCAACGGCGGCTACGGCCGGGAGGACCACCCGGCGGTGCCGGTGACGCTCGACCAGATCGTCGCCGACGCGGTGGCCTGCCAGGCGGCCGGGGCGGCCTCCGTGCACTTCCATCCCCGCCGGCCGGGGGACGGTGCCGAGTCCCTGGCCGCCGAGGTCCACGACGCGGTGGTGGCCGCCGTCCGCGCCGCCGCCCCCGGTCTCGAGGTCTCCTGCTCGACCCAGGAGGACATCGACCTCGGCGCCGCCCCGGACCGGGTCGCGGCGATCCGGGCGTGGACGAGCCCGCCGGACCTCGTCTCGCTCAACCTGGCCGAGGACGGTGCCGCCGAGCTCGGTGCCGCGCTGCTCGAGCGCGGCATCGGGATTGAGGCGGGCGTCTTCACGCTCGAGGGCGCGCGGCGACTGCTGGGCGCCCCGTGGGCGCGAGCGGTCCGTCGCGTGCTCGTCGAGGTGATCTTCGAGCACGACGACGCCGCGGCGGTCGCCCTCGCGCGGGCGATCGACGCGGAGGTCGCGGTCCTCGGCCGCCCGCGGCTCTGGCACGGGGACGGC